>CAYUJK010000073.1:0-12077 GCA_964444895.1 uncultured Roseivirgaceae bacterium | reverse complement strand
AGATAGTCAAATAAAAACAATACGCCGAAACAAAAGAAGACAATACCCGAAATAAGCGACACTTTTGTCAGGTACCTGGGAGTAATCCATTTTTTTAGCCGGATGGCAAATATCGACTTTAAGATGTCGGCACCCAGGGTGGTGCTAAGCACGCCGGCGAAAAAAGTAAAAGAACCTTCGGGATATTTTACACTGTAAAAACTGACCATAGCCACCCAAAAGATCAGAAGACCGGGATGCATACAATTGACAAGGAATCCTTTCGCAAAGTATTGAAGGTAAGTGCGGCGTTTGGCCGTATCGATGTGTGCATGTTCGGCTTTTTCCCCCTTTTGGAAGATTTTCAAGAGGCCAAAGCCAATGAAAAAAGCAGAAGCAACCAGTTGCAGCCATGAAGCATTGGAAAGCACAGAACCGATAACAGACGAAAACAGGAAGGCTGCTACGATAAGCAAAAAGTCACTTGTGAAGATACCCAGTGATACGGCAATTGCCATTTTTGGCCCTTGAGTAATGCCGGTTTCTACCAGGGCAAAAAATACGGGCCCCACGGATACAGCAATGGCAAGCCCCAACAGTACGCCTTCGAAATACGCAGCTATCACCTTTTTTTATTCTCGGTGTATGTTTTTACAAATTTCTCCCACTCGTGAAGCTTTTCATTTTTGAGCACTCGGGGAAATTTGTTTTGAGCGCCTTCCTTTCCTTTCATCCGCATAAACTCATAAAAAGCTTCCGTGGGCAATAATTCTACAAATATATCTCTTAGTGCATAATTTCGCTCTACGGCGTAGTCGTCATTTACCTTTTTGAGGGCGTCGTCCAGTGTTTGTTTTACCGTGTCAGGATCGGCGGAGGTATCGCAGCCTATGTACCACTTGTGGGCAAAAAGTGACCCTGAAGGTATGCCACTTACGGTGAACTCGCGGATGCCGATGTTCAGCTCGTGCTCTACCATTTTGACACCCTGGTTCATGTTATCTACAGAAAGGTGCTCGCCACAGAGGCTGAGAAAATGTTTGGTTCGTCCCGTGATCACGATCTCAGAGAATTCTTTGTTCACTACTTTTACCACGTCGCCGATCAGGTATCTCCAGGCGCCTGCGCAGGTGGAAAGCAGGAGAGCATATTGCTCACCCTCGTTTACCTGGTCTATCATCAGGGTTTCGGCCTTAGGGCTGATGTTTCCCTCGGCATCAAAGTTTGTGTCATTAAAAGGGACAAACTCGAAGAAGATCCCGTTGTTGAGGATCATTCGCATGGCCGAGGTATCGGGCCGGGCCTGAAAGGCAACAAATCCTTCAGAGGCCAGGTAGGTTTCGATGTAGGTAAGGGGTTTTCCCAGGAGCTTCTCAAATTCCTTTTTATAGGGATCAAACGCCACGCCTCCATGCACATATACCGATAGATTGGGCCAAATTTCGTGAATGTTTTTCAGCTTGTAGTGGTCGATGATCTTTTCCATCATCAACTGTATCCAGGCAGGTACGCCTACTACGTAGCCGATATCCCAGTCTTTGGCGCGACGGGTGATTTCGTCCAGCTTCTCGCCCCAGGATTGGATTTTCGAAATTTGCTTTCCGGGCTTGTAAAAATGCTGAAACCAAAAGGGAATTTTTCCCGCGGTGATGCCCGAGAGGTCGCCGTCGTAGAAAGTCTCGGCTTTTCGCAGGTTGGTGCTGCCACCCAGCATGAGAATGCCCTTGCTGAAAATTTTTTCAGGGACGTCAAAGTTGGCAAGGGCCAGTATTTGACGAACGCCGGTGCGCCGGATTGCTTTGATCATGTCTTTGGTCACGGGAATGTACTTGGTAGTGTCGCCGGAGGTGCCCGAGCTAAGGGCAAAATACTTCACACGTCCCGGCCAGCAGACATTGCTACGTCCCTGCCGTGTTTTGTCCCACCAGTTGTCGAACAGCGAATCATAGTCAAATACCGGAACCGTTTTTTTGAAGGCATCGTAAAACGCCATAGAGTCGGGATGCTTAAATGCCCACAGCAGGCTCTCAAACTGATAATATTCCCCAAACTGGGTGCTGCGAGCCTGCAACATCAGTTTTTTTAGCTCGGCCTTTTGAAGGTCAAAAGGAGAGGAATATTTTTGCTCAAGACTTTGGCGAAACGTAATTCCTTTCTTTAATAGTGATCCGATAATTGCCATGTTAAGGAAGATTTAGTTAAATAGCGCCCAAGATATACGAAGCTTGTGAATGAACATTGAATACAACATTAAAGAATTCAAAAGTTTTTTGGCCGGTAAGCATTGCCAACTGGTTGCTGTGAGCAAAACTAAACCGGTGGCTGACATCAAAGCCGCTTATGACGCCGGCCAGCGCGACTTTGGCGAAAACAAAGTACAGGAGCTGAGGGATAAACATCCCGCTCTTCCCCATGACATTCGCTGGCACATGATAGGTCATCTGCAAAGCAATAAAGTCAAATACATCGCTCCCTTTATTCATCTTATCCACTCGGTGGACAGCCTAAAATTACTAAACGAAATTAACAAACAAGCCGAAAAAAATAACCGGATCATAGACTGCCTGCTGCAGATGCATATTGCCGAGGAGGAAACCAAATACGGATTCGATAGAGGAGAACTGGAAGAAATGCTTGACACCGGAGAGTTTGCGGCGATGAAAAACATCAGGATCAAGGGCGTAATGGGCATGGCCACCTACACCGAAGATGCTGCACAAATACGTAAGGAATTCAGAAGCTTAAAGCAGCTTTTTGTTCACCTCTCTTCCCGATATTCCTTGCCGAATACCGACTGGAAAGAAATCTCAATGGGAATGAGTGGCGACTACGAGTTAGCGATAGAAGAAGGAAGCACGCTCATAAGGGTGGGAAGCAAGATATTTGGAGAGCGGGTGTATCACTAAAGACGGAGTTTTATTTTACCATAGACATAAATGCAAAAACTTATCCTCATCATGGCGGGTGTGTTCGGCGCACTTGCCGTAGGGCTGGGCGCCTTCGGAGCGCATGCCCTCAAAAAGGTACTGGAGACTTCGGGCCGGGCTGATACCTATGAAACAGCGGTTCGCTACCACTTTTACCATGTGTTGGCGCTGCTGGCGGTGGCCTTGCTGATGGAAAAATTTAACCCGGCTATGCTCACGTATTCGGCTTGGAGTTTTGTGACAGGTATCGTCATTTTCAGCGGTTCGCTGTATGTACTTTGCCTCACCGGAACCACCTGGTTAGGCGCCATTACACCTATCGGCGGATTCGCCTTTATCCTGGGGTGGATCTTTATCGTAGCGGCTGTAGTTAAGGGAAGTGTTTGATCGATATTGAGTTGTCAGAGAAGCGGCAGCATAGACAACGGTTGAGCGTCTACCTACTTTCCTAACAACTCAATAGTCTGATAACCAGCAACTAATTCGCCTCTTCCGTCTTCTTGGGCAGTACCATAGTGATGATCTTGAGACGTGTGGCGCCACCTTCTACGTTCGACTGCACCGTGATCACCTTGTTTTGACGGCCCATTTTTCCGGCGCTGTTAAATCGCACTTTTATCTGGCTTTCTTCTCCCGGAGCTATGGGTGCTTTGGGCCACTCGGGAGCTGTACATCCGCAGGTGGTGAGCACATTGTTAAGCACAAGTGGTGCGTTGCCGGTGTTTTTAAATGCAAACACGTGTTCCACGGTTTCTCCCTGGGTGATATCCCCAAAGTCATGTTCGGTTTCTTCGAAAGCAATTTGAGGACCATCGCTGGCTGCATCAGAAGGCGAAGCAGCGGGTTGAGCAAAAACGGATCCTGCCATGGCAAGTAGCAGGAAGAATAGATACAATGAATTTTTCATATTATTAACAAATTTATGTAAAGTATTAACGTGCAAAATATTTATTGTCAAAGTTAATCAAATATAATTCATTTGTCGCTCTTGTCACGGCGGTATATAGCCAACGCAGATAATCCCGGTCTATTTCGGTGTCTCCTCTGATTCCCTGATCTACAAATACGATACTCCACTGGCCACCCTGCGATTTGTGGCAGGTGAGCGCATAAGCGAATTTTACCTGCAGGGCATTCAGGTATTCGTTTGTTTCCAATTCTTTTTTCAGTGCTTTCCGGTCTTTTTGCACGTTTTCTGCCAATATCCGTTGGTACAGCAGTTTTTGTTCTTCCGGGGTAAGTGCTGGGGACTTGCTGTGCAAGGTATCCAACATCACTTTTACTTCAAAGGCGGGAATACCCGGGTAGTCTATCAGCTTCACGGAGAGCGTTGCGAAGCGAAACCCGTAGTTTTCTTCGAAATCCAGGATTTTGCGCACTTCTATAAAATCACCATTAGCGATAAATCCCGCATCAGAATCGGGCTCCAGGTAAAAGTAGTTGTTTTTTACTACCATGAGGATATCACCTGCTTCGAGCTCTTCGTCGTAATACAAGATGTTTCTTCGAATAAGCATGTTATACTGCACCGCTTGCCAGTTGCTTCGGCATAACACCGCGGTATTTTCCTTTCCATACTTATCAAAGGCGTACCGGATTCCGTCTTCCATTTTTTCTGGTGTCACACGGTAGATGTCTTTGAAAGAGCGGGTTTTGAAGCAGATCTCTGGTTTGTCGGAAAATACGTTTTGCCGAAGCAGCGTAGCATTTTGTAGTATGCCCGACTCCGCTTCCTGCCGTACCACCTCGGTAAGCTCTACTTCTTGCACATTCAGCCGGTACTTCAGCTTCAGAAGATCGGCATCCAGGCCGGGGCTCTCGCTGCTGCCCACCGGTGGTAACTGTGCGGCATCTCCTATAATGATCATTTTGTTACCCCTGCCTTCATACACAAAAGTGATGAGGTCGCTCATGAGGTTCTGCCCGTCAAAGCTTTGCTTGTCCGATACCATTGAGGCTTCGTCCACAATGAATACTGTCTCTTTCTGATAGTTTTTTGACCGCTTAAAGGCCATATCACTTTCTTGCTCACCCGCTTTTCGCTTGTAGATGATCTTGTGAATGGTATAAGCCGGTCTGCCAGCGTAGGCACTGATCACCTTAGCTGCCCGGCCGGTTGGCGCCATAAGCATATATTTGATATTGAATAGCGGCAGTACCTCAGCCAGCAAGCTTACCAGTGTGGTTTTGCCTGTGCCGGCATAGCCTTTCACCAGCAGGCAGGAACGGGAGACCTCGTTGTCTTCCAAAAAATTGCCCAGTAAGTGGATCAGGCGATGTTGTCCGGCGGTTGGTGAATACGGGAATTTGGAGAGAAGTATATCAGATATTTTTGGCAATTTTAACGGCGGTTTATCGTGGGTGTAAAGATAATGGAAAAAAGAATGGACGAAATAGCAGAAATTTATGGAAACCGTCTGCGGGTGCGCGTGAGTGGCCTGTGCGTGGTGGAGAATACGTTGCTGCTCCTGAATCACAAAGGATTAAACGCCGCCGGTGAATTTTGGAGCCCTCCGGGAGGTGGTATGGAACACGGGGCCTCGGCGAGTGAAAACCTGGTGCGGGAGTTCAGGGAAGAAACGGGCCTTGAAGTACGTGTAGATCGCTTTGTGGGTGTACACGAGTTTTTAGGGTTGCCTCTTCATGCGGTAGAGCTTTTTTTTACAGTATCGATCGAAGGCGGAAACCTCCGCAAAGGTTACGACCCGGAAATGGACGACGAAAGCCAGATCATAAAGGAGGCCGGGTTTAAGTCGTGGTCGTGGATTAAAAGCCAGCCGGCAGAGTTTATTCATAACTTTTTGTACTCGGTGGAAACACTGGAACAACTGCTTTCTTGCAGGGGATATGTGTACCACGAAAAGAACAGATAAACTCAGAGGAATCTTCGCCTATTATTCCAAACAAAAAAAGTAAATCAGAAACTCTGTCAATCGTAACAAAAGATTTACTTTTCTTACAAAGAAATACAAATACGATTAATTGTATTTTACATAACAAAATAGTTATACTTGCAGAAAGAAAACCGTATTAAAAATGAGTTTGATAAGAATTTTCAGCATATTTTTCTTCGTCGTGGCAATCGGCCTCGCTGCACTTTTGGTGAGTAAAGTGAAGTACAAAATAGATGAAGACAAAAGGATTGCCCGACAGGAAGCACAGGTAATCAACAAACTTAAGATGATTCGCGATGCCCAGATAGCCTACCAGTCGGTCACCAGTGACTACACCGGGAACTGGGATACGTTGATCAATTTTTTGGATACCGGGCATATCTACATCATTCAACGTCGTGAGAGGGTGTACACGTTGAGCTATGGCCGCGACAGTTCAATTGTGCGAATAGATACCATTGGCAAAGTGCCGGTAAAAGACTCCCTTTTTGTCATCAAAGAGCCCGTGTCGAGCCTCGTAAAAGGTACGGTAGACAAGCTTGAAGTAGTAGAAAATCAAAGAGTAGAAAAAGGCGACCTCTTGTTCAGTGTTACTAATCCAAACGGAAAATCTGTGAAAGTGAGGGCTCCGAGAGAGGCCATCGTAAAGGGAATACATAAAAACGAAGGCAGTGTTGTAGATGTAGAAGAAACCGTGCTGATGATTCACTACCCGAGAATCGGCGATGTTGCCCAGATACCTTATCTACCAGGTTCGGAAACTGAACGATTCGATTTGTTTGCAGGCTCCATTGTGCGAGGTAACGTGGTGGTAGACGTATTTGAGGCCAAAGATACTAACCCAGTAAACCCCAAAAGGAGAAAAAGAGGAGAGGAAAATCCACTGCGCGTAGGTTCGCGAACGGATGTTTCCACTTCTGGAAACTGGGAATTAGCTCAGTAGGAGGCGCCGTTTATTGATAGGCCAAAACATGAGTAACCACAAGCTTCTAAAAAAAATCAAGGACCCCAGGTTTAATATTGACGAACTGGAACACTACAGTTTATCTATTCAGCTTGGGGTTCGTGATTTTCAAGTATTTATTTTTGATAACAATGACCGCAAAGCCCTCCTGCTGGAAGACTACATCTTTGAAAAAGAGACTTCTATACAAGAACGCCTGCAGGTACTTCGGCAACTTTTTGACAGTCACCACCTGCTGGCGGCCGGCTTTTGGAAAACCATCACCATACTCATAAAAAACAAGAAATTCTCCATAGTGCCGGAGCACTACTACCAAAAGGAGTACGTGGGCAGCTACCTCTCGCTCAATACTCCCTACCAGCGGGATTCAGAAATCAGCCACTCCATTATCCATCAAAAAGCTGCGCTGGTGAATATATTTGCTATCGACAAGGAGATTTACCAGTTTTTCAACCAGATATATCCCAACCGGAAATTGCGATATATCCATCAGAGCAGCCCCCTGATCAATGGAGCCCTTTTGGCGTATAGAACAGCGGCGCAGGGCGGGCAGGAAGTAAATAGAAAAATAGTAATATATGTAGACCGGTTTCTCCTTCACGTCATTATTGTTTCCGGAGGAGAGCTCAACTACTACAATCAGTTTCCAATAAAAAAGCTGGATGATTACGTGAGATACCTGAAGCTCGTGGCCGCCGAGCTGGGGATAGATTTGCAGCGCGAGGAAACACTCGTATACGGATTTTTAGGCAAAAACACACCTCATTTTCAATACCTGAGCCAGAATATCAGGAATATAAAGCTGGGAGAGCGGCCAAGGGGTCTAAACTTCGGGTATGTATTTGATGAAATTCAGGATCACCAGTATTTTGATCTTTACTCCATGTATTCTGCCTGATACACCGGTATGGAAAAAAGAATTGCCATATTTCCCGGATCATTCGATCCCTTTACTAATGGACACAAAGACATCGTGCTCAGGGGCTTGAAGCTTTTTGATGAGGTCATCATCTCCATTGGTCATAATACAGGGAAGAAGCGGTATTTCGATATTGATCTGATGCTGGAAAAGATAAATGAGACCTTTGCAGATTACGACAATATAAAAGTGATTGTGTACGACCAGCTCACGGCTGAGCTGGCCCGTCAGCACAACGCAAGATACCTGCTGCGGGGCCTGAGAAATACGACTGACTTTGAATACGAAAACAGCATTTCACAGGTGAACCGCCACTTGTTTGAGGAATTGGAAACAGTATTTTTGATCACCTCACCTGCCCACGCTTACATCAACTCTACCATCATCCGCGAGGTACACCGCTACCAGGGAGACATCAGCAGCTACATACCCTACAAGCTATAGCCGAGGTTGTAATAGCATCGGAATACGTGGCGGATAGACGAATACGAGTTGTAGGAAGCCTGATAAGCCTCTCGCTCGTTCATCCATTTTAGCATTTCGATATCTTCTTCTATCTGCGGTTTCATTTCGCTGTCGTCTAAGCAAAACATCACATACCAATTTGTTTTCTTCAGGATCCGCTTGCCGTTGCGCTTGTAGGTGTGCCAGGTGGTGCATATTTTTTTGCCCAGCTTTACTTTTATGTTGCACTCTTCTTCTACTTCCCTCACGGCCCCGTCTTTAGACTTTTCTCCGGAATCCAGCTTGCCCTTGGGCAGGTCCCATTTTTTGAGGCGGTATATCATCAGCACTTCGCCGTCCTTAAATACCAGACCACCTGCCGCCTTTATGATGTTGTATTTACTTTTAAAAAATTTGATGACGTCATCATAATCGCTCACCGAAAAAGTGATTTCCTCCAGCTTCTTAAATTTATTTTGCTTTAGCAGCACCAGGAAGTTATCCAGCTTACGCTTGTCAGCATTTCGTATCAGTACTACATCTTGCAGATTACTAAAGTCGGGCTCGCCTTCATTGCAATCGATGATTCTGTCAAAGTGCCCCGTTTCCATCAGCTCCTGGTCCGAAACAATATTTACAGGAATATCCTGGATGAAAATTTTCATTCGTCAACTATCGTAATTTCCAAATGACAAGAATACTAATATATCCTTATATGAGTAGCTAATTTTTTTAATTTTGTGGCCAATTCAAAATTTTAACGTTACTATGGAAAATGCGGCCAAAGAAATAGCACTGAAGCTTTTGCAAATCAATGCCATACGGCTTAGTCCGGAAAAGCCCTTTACCTGGGCTTCAGGATGGAAAAGCCCCATTTATTGTGACAACCGGCTTTCGCTGTCTTTTCCGGAAATCCGGACGAACATCCGCGATGAAATAGTAGCTGCTATAAAAGCAAATTTTGAAATGCCCGATGCCATTGCCGGTGTGGCAACGGCGGGAATTCCGCAAGGCGCCCTGGTGGCCAATGCGCTACAGCTACCTTTTCTCTATGTGAGAAGCTCCCCCAAAGATCATGGTCTCGGAAATCAGATAGAAGGAAAACTTGAGAAGGGACAGCGTGTGGTGGTAATCGAAGACTTGATCTCCACCGGCGGAAGTTCACTAAAGGCTGTCAGAAGCCTGCGCAGCGCCGGAGCAGAAGTACTGGGAATGATCGCAATTTTTACGTACGGGTTTGCCATCGCCGACGAAAATTTCAAATCGGAAAACGTCCGTGTTGTAGCGTTAAGCAACTATTCTACGTTATTAGAGGCGGCCTTCGAAAAAGGAATGATCAGCGCGGCAGAGCAGGAAACGCTCAAGGAATGGCGTCGTGCGCCAGAAGCCTGGGGGCCATCGGCAGTATAACTGAAATAATTCGTAAAAAAGCAAGGCCAGTAGCACCATCTAAGTGAAAAGCCTCTTAAATTTGAAAATCATAAAAGAAAATCCGGCATGTTTAAAATGATCACTAAATTTTTCGGCACCAAGTCGGAAAGAGATATTAAAGAGATACTGCCTTATGTAGATAAAACCAATCAGGAATACGAAAAACTAAAGGGGATTTCTGACGATGACCTGAGACAAAAGACTCGCGATATACGCCAATACATAGACGATAAGCTTAGCGATATCGACGGCAAGCTAAAGAGCCTCCATGAAAAGATAGCCGCCAACCCTGATCTTGATATTTTAGAAAAAGAAGAGATTTTCAACCAGATTGACAAGCTGGAGGAAACCCGAAACGAGCAACTGGAAACGGTGCTGATGGAAGTACTGCCCCAGGCCTTTGCCGTGGTGAAAGAAACGGCTTTTCGATTGAAAGAAAACAAAAAACTGGAAGTTAGCGCTACACCTCACGACAGGGAGCTGGCAGCCTCAAAAGATTTTGTGGAAATCCAGGGCGATAAGGCTATATGGAAAAACGAGTGGAAAGCGGCCGGAAACCTTGTCACATGGGAGATGCTGCACTACGACGTGCAGTTGGTAGGCGGCATAGTGCTTCACCAGGGAAAAATAGCCGAAATGGCTACCGGTGAGGGTAAAACACTGGTGGCTACTTTGCCGGCTTTTTTGAATGCCCTTGCCAAAAGGGGTGTGCACATCGTGACGGTAAACGATTACCTGGCACGTCGCGATAGTGAGTGGATGGGGCCTTTATTCCAGTTTCATGAATTAACCTGCGATTGCGTGGATAAGTATGAGCCCAACTCCGAGGAGCGGCGAAAAGCCTACCAGGCTGATATCACTTACGGCACCAACAACGAATTTGGTTTTGACTACCTGCGCGACAACATGTCCAGAGAAGTAGAAGACCTGGTGCAGCGCAAACACCACTATGCCATGGTAGATGAGGTAGACAGCGTGCTGATAGACGAAGCGCGTACACCACTCATCATTTCCGGCCCGGTGCCAAGGGGCGACGAGCACCAGTTTCAGGAGCTGAAGCCCCGGGTTCAAAAGCTGGTGGATGCTCAGCGAAAGCTCGTAGCGCAGTACATTATCGACGCAAAAAAGCTTATCGGCGATGGCAATGAAAAAGAAGGAGGCCTGGCGCTGCTAAGAGCACACCGGGGGCTCCCGAAGAATAAACCGCTGATCAAGTACCTGAGCGAAACCGGTATCAAGCACATGCTCCAAAAAACGGAGAATGTGTACCTGGCCGAAAACTCCAAGCTTATGCCAGAGGCCGATGCTCCGCTGTATTTTACCATAGATGAAAAGCATAACCAGATTGAGCTGACGGAAAAGGGAATAGACCTGATCACAGGTGAGGGCGAAGACCAGAACTTTTTTATCATGCCGGATATAGGCGATGAGATCGCCAGGCTTGAAAATAGTCAGGATTTCTCGGAGGAAGACAAGCTACAGAAAAAGGAACGCCTGATAGCCGACTACACTGAAAAAGCAGAGCGCATTCATACCATTAACCAATTGCTGAAAGCCTACACGTTGTTCGAGCGCGATACGGAATACATCATCGTAGACGGCAAGGTAAAGATTGTGGACGAGCAAACCGGCCGGGTGATGGAAGGACGCAGGTATTCTGACGGACTGCACCAGGCGATAGAGGCCAAGGAAAATGTGAAGGTAGAAGACGCCACCCAAACCTACGCCACCATCACGTTGCAAAACTATTTCAGGATGTACCACAAGCTCGCGGGCATGACCGGTACGGCCGAAACAGAGGCGGGAGAATTCTGGGACATCTACAAGTTGGATGTAGTGGTGATTCCTACCAACAAAAAAATAGTGCGTGAAGACCGGGAAGACAAGGTATACAAGACCGTAAGAGAGAAATTCAATGCCGTAGTGGAGGAAATCGTAGAACTTACCAAAGCAGGGCGACCCGTGCTGGTAGGTACTACTTCGGTAGAAATCTCTGAAGTGCTCAGCCGGATGCTGCAAATGCGCAAAATCAACCACCAGGTGCTAAATGCGAAGCAGCACCAGCGCGAAGCGGACATCGTAGCAGAAGCCGGCAAACCCGGCACGGTAACCATTGCTACCAACATGGCTGGCCGCGGTACAGACATAAAGCTCACACCGGATTCCAAAAATGCGGGCGGACTGGCCATTATAGGTACGGAAAGACATGAATCGCGACGGGTAGACCGTCAGCTTCGCGGTAGATCAGGCCGTCAGGGCGACCCCGGTACCTCACAGTTTTACGTATCGCTGGAAGATAACCTGATGCGGATGTTCATGCCCGAACGAATCGCCAGGATCATGGATAGAATGGGGCTGAAGGAAGGCGAAGTAATCCAGCACTCCATGATTACCAAATCGATAGAACGTGCGCAGAAAAAGGTGGAAGAGAACAACTTTGCCATGCGGAAGCGGCTGCTGGAGTATGACGATGTGATGAACTCGCAGCGGGAAGTGATCTACAGCCGGCGCCGAAATGC
>CAYUJK010000072.1:0-12081 GCA_964444895.1 uncultured Roseivirgaceae bacterium | reverse complement strand
CCTCACTACTATATGCGAATTGCACCCGTTCCTGGCTATTGAGGATGTTGATAGCCTTTTGGGGATCGTAGTACGAAAGCCTCACCAGGTCAAACCAATATTGGCCTTCAGCGGCCAGCTCAATCCTTCTCTCTTTCAGAAGCATGTCAAAATCAATCTCATCAACAGGGTCAAGGCCCGCCCTTGTTCTTACTGCGTTAAAATACAGCAGGGCTTCTCCATCCGACGTGGTGGCATCATTGCCGAGGATGGCTTCTGCATACAGCAGGTACACATCGGCAAGTCTCAATAGTGCATTATGCTGGGGAGACGAGGTATGAGTCATCAAGTTAGAACCGTTATCTGCACGGGTGCCTACTATGTGCTTTTTCAAACCTGCATCGCCATCATACGTAAAACCACCTCCGTCAGCATTCAACTCAGGGTAATAATCGCCTCGGAGCATGAAAGTCGCTTTACGCCTCAGGCTGTCAGCCTCTGTATACTGGTTGTACATATCGTAAGTCGGGTGAATACCAAACCAACCCGCCTGACCGTTTGCCGAAATTTCAGTGCCGCCGGAAGAGTATAATTGCAGCATATTGCCTTCCAGCCAATCACTAGTAGTGGGATCCCATTGAAGCGCAAATAATGATTCGGGGTTGTCATTGTTCTGCGTTTTGAAAAGATCGGCATAGTTGTCCATCAATGTCAAACCGCTTAAATTACAAACAATACCAGAATACAGCCTGGCGCTGTCCAAAAGCGCCTGATCGCGCTGGCCTACGCTCTCTGATTTTAAGCCTGACCAGGCAAGGTACACTTTCCCCAGCATACCGGCTGCAGACCATGAAGTAAGGCGTCCTTTCTCATCAGAAACGGGAAGATTCCGTGTGGCAAAAGTCAGGTCATTCACAATAAACTGGTACACATCATTGACCTCATTTCTGCGAACTAAAGGCGTATTGATGAGTTTGGTATTGTCTTCTATGATGGGAACCGCGCCCCATAACGACGCCAGGTTATAGTAGGCAAAACCCCGGATAAATCTCGCCTCGGCAATGGCTGCATTTTTTACATCTTCCGGAATCGTAGCGGGAGCCCGTTCACCAATGGCCTTAATCGTAACATTGCAATGTGCAATGACTTTGTACATCCCGCTCCAGTTGGCTACCAAACCGCCGTTCAGGCCGGTTACCGAAAAAGTGTTGAACTGTACAGCATCGCCGTTATATCCCAGGGCCATATTTCCACTGAGCACATCACCCACGGGCAGATAACTGACATAGTTCCATTCACCCCAAGGTGCGCCTGCATACAATGCGGCAGTTGCCAGTCTCAAATCTTCACGAGTTTGATAAAAATTATCGTACGCTATCTGTGACAAAGACGGGCGATCCAGGAAATCCTCACCGCAGGACGCTAAAAATCCGGCAAATGCGAGGAATAAATAAATTATTTTTGATTTTAATTTCATCTCTATAAAATTTTATTTTCGAAGGTCAGATTGAATCTATGATCCGCCAGTCGGCAGATGTCGATTTCATCGCTTAACGTTTTATTTGGCCAACGTCATGTTTACACCAAGGGTAAACACCCGGGGCTGAGGATAAAAACCATTATCGATACCTGCGTTTATTGGGTTCCATGAACCAATTTCGGGATCCATGCCTTTATATTTGGTGATAATAAAGGCGTTTGACACATTCGCATAAACCCTTAAAGAACTTATGTGTGCTTTTGCCAACAGGTGATTTGGTAAGGTGTAACCCAAGGAAATGGTTCTGCATCTGATGAAGGACCCATCTTCCACATATTTGTCCGAAGTTCTTGTGTTTTCGTTCGTGTTGTCGTTCCTTAAACCCACTATTTTGGTATCAGGATTAACAACATATACATTGTTAACATCATTAGCGGAACCTTCCGGATCGATCAAATCCAATTTTGCATAGTCATTTAAAGCTCTTAGATAACCACTGTTTGTCCTGGGGTACTCACCGTTAACACGCAATTGGTTAAATACTTTATTACCATAATTGGCATTGAAAAATACATTCAAATCAAAGTTCTTATACGAAAATGAATTGCTCAACCCGACCTGATATTTAGGAATGGGTGATCCAAGGAAAGTCTGATCCCTTGCATCAATAATGCCGTCACCATTGAGATCTTTAAACATCAGGTCACCGTACCAGATGCTCCCCGCGGCTGCACCAATGGGGTACATTTCTCCTTCGCTATTTACGGGTCTCGGGTGCGGACTAATACCTCTTTCTTCGTCGCCTAAAAAGTCGGTTGCCGTTGCATACACTCCCTCTACTATATACCCATAAAATTCACCCATAGACCTTCCTTCCACTGTCCTGCTGTAGTCTCCGCTTATAAAAGCGTCCTCAGCGTTGAGCTTTATTACGGTATTGATGTTCCGCGATACTGTTAGGTCGGTTTTCCAGGTAAAATTCGTTCCCCTGACATTTGTAGAGCTTATCCTGAAATCAAATCCTTTGTTGTTAACTGAACCGATGTTAACATAGGGCGCTGCCAACGAGCCCGGAGACCAACCTACGGCTGTTCCTGAATACAGAGGTAAAACCGTTTGCATTAAAAGGCCATCTGTATCCCGGCTGTAGAAATCAACTGAAAAATTGATACGCCAGTTAAAAAGGGTTCCATCAAGACCGATATTGGCATTTTTTGTAGTTTCCCATTCCAGGAAAGGATTTCCAATGTTTTGAGTAACCTGCGAAACCCCAGACAAACCTGTAGGAACCGAACGAAGCCGGGACACAAAAGCAGCGCCTTCAATGGCTTGGTTGTTAGTCAAACCGTACCCCAAACGCAACTTCAACTCATTCAGTTCGCTCAGTCCTCTCAAAAAATTCTCGTTACTTATTTTCCACGCAAGAGCGCCTGAATAAGTAGTTACCCAACGGTTTCCCGCCGCAAAGTTTGAAGACCCGTCGTTACGGACGTTGGCTGTAAACAGGTATTTGTCGTTGATAGCCAAATTTAACCGGCCGAAGTATGATTCCTGGGCGCTGTGACCTTTGGTACCCGCGTTTTTTGCTGTAGTAGCGTCACCCGCACTGATTACCGTTACATTGTTAGAGGGAAAATCGGTACGGGAAGCAGATACATCTTCAGATTTACTCAATTGTGCCTCATGCCCTACCATTACATTCACGTTGAAAATTTGTCCAAACACGCGGGAATAGGTAAGGTAGTTCCTCAGAACTGTATGATTATTTTGATTAAAATCGTAGGAACCGGAATTGATCTCCCGTTCAACGGCTCCCATAACGTAGCTCGGTTCAAACTTATCCCGGGTTGCCATAGAGAAGCTTCCTGTTGCTTCATTTCTCAAGGTCAAGTCTTTGGTAAATGCTATTTCTGCATACACATTCGCAAAAACCTGGTTTCTCTTGGCCTCATCCTTATTGATAAGGGCTAGCGCGTAGGGGTTTGGCGTATCAGTAATCCAGCCGTTTTCGTTATACCGGCCTCCCCAACTTCCATCGGAATTCCTGACAGCAATGTCTGGGGTTTGCCTAAGTGCAGTTTGAATTACGTTCGAAGTGGTAGAGTTTACATTCTCTACTATATTTACCATCTGAAGACTCGTGCCAATTTTCAACCAATTGGTGGTTTTGTTGTCAAGGTTTAATCGCACGGAAATCCTGTTGAAATCAGAGCCCAAAGCGATCCCCTCTTGCTGAAAATAAGAACCGGAAAGCAGGTATTGTGTCCTGGCATCGCCCCCGCTCACGGTCACCGTATGGTTGGTCATGGGGGCGTTTCTAAATAACTCTCCCTGCCAGTCGGTACCCTCACCCAAATATTGTGGATTGGCAAACTCATCGCGAACATCAAATCCCCAGCCGATACCTGTACTTCTCTCGTTGATGAAAGTGGCATATTCCTGCAAATTCATAGTGGGGAGTCTGCCGGGCAATTGCTGAAAGCCATAATAACCTTCATAAGATATTTGCGGAGCGCCTTCCCTGCCTCTTTTAGTCGTAATAACAACAACACCATTTGTAGCCTGGGAACCGTAGATGGCAGTGGCAGATGCGTCTTTTAGTATATCAATCGATTCGATCTCCGAAGGGTTTATCCCCGCCAGCGGATTAGTTTGGGTATCCCAGCCCGGCACACCAGTTGAACCTATAATTACACCATCTATTACAAACATAGGAGAGCCGCCGGAGAAAGAAGATATTCCACGGATTTGCAAGGCAACACCCCCACCGGGTTGTCCCGAAACCTGCTGAACAACCAGCCCGGGAACTTTTCCCTGTAGCGCCTGGTCAAAGGTGACGGGGTTTGTTGCCCGCAATTCTTCGCCTGCAACGGAAGATATAGCACCCGTGACGTCCGAACGTTTTGTGGTACCATACCCAATCACGACGACTTCATCCAGCGCGGTAATATCCGGCGCCAAAGTCATTTCGATAAAATTCCTTTTTCCTACTTCTACTTCTTCGGAAATGTACCCAATAGAACTAAAGACAAGCACGTCGTCCTGAGAATTGACTGTCAGCTTGTAAGCACCATTAACGTCGGTTACTGTTCCAGTGGTTGTCCCTTTTATGACCACATTCACTCCCAGCAACAGCTCGCCATCCGCTGCCGATTTTACCACTCCGGATACCGGAATGTCTTGCGCAAAAACAGGGACTACCCATAGCCCCGTGAACATGGCGACGAGAAGACTCCGTAGTCCGGCGCTTCGCCATTTCACACATACTAAGTTTCGTAATTGTTTTCTCATATGCATAGCTTTTTGATGAATTAGTAGTGATCTGTCAATCACTCAATTAACCCTGCTAATGTATTGTGTATCACATTAAAACAGGGGTCGCTATGTGTTCAATAGGGGTTCCTGAGGTTTTGTTCTGTGTAGTTGAATCCAGAAACAAGGAAAACTAACAGATGTTGATGGAATAGAGGATGTTCAATCGCCTGGTTTTAAAATCCGGCGGCAAAAAAAATTGCCACCGGAGATTGTTAACCTAAAAATTCAGATCAAACTGGATTCTGAAAAGGGATCAACCCGTTGATACCGGGCAGATCCTTTTTTGCACAAACTTGATGCTTACTATTGTTAGTACTCTGATGCAGATGACTCTGACACCCATCTTTCAGTCAGTCGATCAATATCCCAAAGGTATTATTTGTTATACCCAGGCAGGGTATGTTATGTGTTTAATAGAGGCTACTGACGTGTTATTTTGCGCTTTCCATGCCTGTAATAAAAGGATATACCGAATTCATGCTTCATTTATCGGACTACCATTTTTTTGTTGCCAATGAAGTTATTTTCGCTATATAAAGTGATGAGATAAAGCCCGGGCTTTAGTCCGCTGTTCACCTCTATCGTATGACCTGATGCCAATTGCCGATACACTAATTTCCCTTTACTGTCAAAAACATTTATAGTTAAATTTTCCTTTTTCCCGGGCAACGAAATTGACAATCGTCCATCCTGCGATGGGTTAGGATAGATGTTTACCGATTCCTGTAAGAATTCTTGTTCATTATTCAGGGAAGTGATTACATCTTCCTCATCAATCGTTCCCGGTATTTCTCCATACACGATACCACGACCAGCTGTGCTCATGTATACTCTTCCGAAGACATTCATATCGCCTTGGATGAACTCCCCATTTCCCGGACCTCCGTATTGGTGCTGATCATCATTGATTCTGACCCAGGATGCTCCCTGATCTGTTGAGCGATAAGCGCCTCTAACATTGTCAATAGTGCCCCATATATAGATTGCAGGATAATCTGCTTCGGGAGCAGCTATTCCAAAGCCAACAGCTCTGCAATTGCTGATGCCATTTATGCTTGAAAATGTTTGCCCGGAGTCTGTTGAACGTACCAAACCTCCATGGTTTAAAGCTATCCAAACATGGCCTTCTCTTCCGGGAGCCAACCGGATGACCGGTGAGCCCCAGCTCCCCACTGTAGTAGCCTGAGAAAATGAAGACCCGCCATTAGTGCTCACCATTACCGCTCCATTTTCACGGTTGTAAGCATAAAATTTATCGGAGTTGACAGGATCACCAACCGGCCCTGCATTATTAATGCTTAAACCACTTACCGTAGACCAGGAAGATCCACTATTAGTTGACCGGTAAGTAATAGTTGACTGACTCGGGGAATGCAGAATGATATTGCCATTTGCTGATATTGCCACCTTCCCTTGAGTACCGTTCATGTCTTGGGTTTGGGTCCATGTTAATCCCATATCAGTGGAATAATACATGGAGTTTCCTACCCGGACAATTTTGCTGGTGTTTTGAGCAGCTACAGCCAGCCCGGTAGTGGTTCCCATTTGAGGATTATGGATTGGTGCGTATTGCTTAATGTTGGTGTGCCGGAATCCGTCATAGTCTCCGATGACAGAGATTACAGGACCATTGGGGATACTTTCCAATCCAAGAGGTACGGTTTCTTCGATCCCCCGAACATTAAATCGCCAGGTATCATTGGTATCGATGTTATCATTCGCGAAAATGCCATTACCGGAAGTAACCCAAACTTTTTGCGTATTGAAGGGGTCAAATTCTATTGAGCCTGCCCAATGGATGGAGTGTCCGGTAACCCATGTTATACCATCAGGATCCATGGTAAATCCCCGGGCTACCACATCCACCCAGCTTGAGCCACCGTTTGTGCTTAGGAATATCCTGTCGCCCCAGGCACCATTTTGATTCATGTAGGTGTTGATGGTGGATGCCACAACCCTGTCAGGATCATTTGGGTCAACGCTTATCCCCCCAAACGCCCTGTTGAAACCGGAAGGCGTAATGTTTGTCCATACCCCTGAGGTAATGTTGTATTTCCATATCTGGCCATTATCCATGGGGCCGGCATCTACTCTTCCTCCATGCGGACCAATTCCATTTGCATAGGTGATATAGAGGTTGTCATTACTGGCGAGAGCGGCACGATGAGGCATAAAATCAGCAGGTGCTCCGGGCACAGCGGTAAAAGTTTCACCGCCGTCGTCACTTCTGTAAAAATTTGCGCCCTCACTTTCCGAACGCGAAACCCCTACAAATATCCTCTGGGTATTTCCTTCCAAACTGCTGGACGGATCTAATAGTACGAAGCTAATCCCGTTTTCATCAACGATATGTTTTTCACCTGCAGGGGCTACATCTAAAGAAGGCACCTTGCTCCAGTTTGCTCCGGCATCTGTGCTCTTGAATAGCCCTTCCTCCCTGGTTCCGCAATACAGTACATTGCTATTACCGGGATCTACGACGAGCTTCTCACCGGTCTGCCTGCCCATGCCATTGCCATGAGCCCTGAACTGATTTGTGACTTCAGCAATGGTAAACGTATTTCCATAGTCGTTTGAGCGAAGGATTGCAGTCCGGCCACTGCTAAAATAATCGATGCCCACAAGCATATATAGTCTTTCAGGGTTATTAGGGTCCAGCGCCAGGGATTCAACGCCCAAATACCCTACATCATTTTCCGATGTCCAGTCGTTCAGGGCGATCCAGGTGCCGGTAGATGCATCCCACCTGTAGGCCCCTCCCACGTCAGTTCGTGCATAAACTAAATTTTGTTCTGTCCGGCTTGGAATAATGGCAGAAACAAAACCTCCTCCACCTATCGCAAGGCTTCCCCAATCATATTCTATGGATGACTGGGCACTTACCTCCTGAATGCTGCCCGGGGACATCCATAAGAGGCAGCCTATTATAAAAATTAAGTTCTTGTAACGGGTCGAAATTTGATAGCCAGTTTTTTTAGTCATAATTCAACAAATTAGCTTTAAACGCTGAGATAAAATATGGTATTCATAGATCGTCACTAAACACGCAGCGACAGCAAGAAGTATCGTGTGTGCAGGCTGTGGTTTTAAGCTTTGGACAATTTTGGCGGTGGTGGAGCAGCCACATTCGTTCACCGGCACAAATGTATTACTTGTTTTTCAGGAGCGCGGGATGCTATGTGTTCAATAAGGGTAACTGAGGTATCATTTGGCACTATCCAGACTCCTCAAATATTCGGATGGGGAAACACCAAATTCATGTTTAAAATTAATCGTGAACCTTTTCGGCGAATTGAAGCCGACGGTATACGCCACTTCCGCAATTTGTAACTGGCTTTTCTCCAAAAGTTGCCGGCCGCGCTTCAATCGAACAGTGCGGATAAACTCTGCGGGTCCTTTTCCGGTGATGCTCATGAGTTTTTTGTACAAGTGGCTCCTGCTGAGTCCCACTGCCTCGCCAAGGTCTTCAACTGAAAAATCCGGGTCCCCGATATGGTCTTCCACCACTTTGATCGCTTTCTCGATGAGCTGCTCATCCAGGGGGGTAATGGTGATCTCGCTGGGAGAGATATCTATCTTTTGACTAAACGACGCGTGGCACTTTTCTGTCCATTCCAAAAACTTACGGATGCGCAATTTCAGTAGGTTAAAGTTGAAGGGTTTGGTCAGATAATCATCTGCCCCCGTTTCCAATCCTTCTAATTGATATTCTTCGGCCGTGCGGGCAGTGAGGAGAATTACCGGGATATGAGACCAATGTATGTTTGCTTTTATCCGGTTACAAAGTTCTATACCATTTATAACAGGCATCATCACGTCGCTCACGACGATGTTAACGTCATTTGCCTCCAGCTTTTCTACTGCCTCCTGCCCATTGTATGCGATCAATACGGTAAATTCATCCGACAGGCTGTCTGCCATAAACTCGCAAAAATCTTTGTTATCATCAACAAACAGCAATACAGGATGTATGGGCAGATCTTGCTCCTCTATTGTTTCTATGATCTCATCTTCCAATACTTCTTCAGAATACAATTCCTCCGGATCCTCGACTTCTATTACGGGCAACATAAACGTGAACACGCTTCCACTTGGCAGGTTGTCCTGTACGGTAATAGTACCGCCGTGCATACGAACATACTCGCTTACTATGTGAAGCCCTATTCCACTGCCTGTCTTCTCAAGTGCCTGCGGGCCTTGGTAAAACTGTTCAAAAATGTGTTTTTTATGCTTATCCCCTATTCCCGGACCTGAATCCGCCACACTGACGCCTATAGCACTTCCTTCCCGAAACACATGAACCCTAACCAGTCCTCCACCGAAAGTAAACTTGAAGGCATTAGAAAGCAGGTTCAGCATTATTTTTTGAAGCTTGTCCGGATCGAACGGCATAGTGAGGCATTCCATTTCACTGGAAAAAGCAAAGCCCATGTGACGGTCAACGGCGTAAACATGGAATGGCACACACAAGTCTTTTATAAATCTAACGATATCACCTTGTTTCAAATGCAGGGATTCTGCACCTGCATCCAGCTTTCTAAAATCCAGCAAAGAATTAATTAATGACAGCAATTGTTCCGCATTTTTGCTGATCATGGCCAGCTTCTTTCGCAGTCCCTCCTCCAGTTCATCACTCAATATAGATTGCAAAGGGGCGGTGATCAGGGTAAGCGGGGTACGCAAGTCGTGACTGACATTCGTAAAAAACCTCAATTTCATTTCGTTAAGGTGAACTTCCCGTTCTCTCTCAAATTGTATTCTTTGCCGCTCGAATTTCACGCGATGGTGTTTCCGCGTTCTGTAAATAACAAATAGGATGAAGGCTACGCCAAGGACAATGTACAAAGCTATTGCCCATCTTGTTAAATAGAAAGGAGGAGTCACCGTGATATTCAAAACTGAGGTGAGATTGTTCCACACACCGTCACTGTTAGCAGCTTTGACATAGAGCCGGTAATTCCCGGGAGCCAATGAAGAAAACACAATCTTGTTTTCAGGTGTAATAATCCACTGATTGTTGAATCCTTCGAGTTTGTAGGCGTATTTCACTTTATTGGCGTACAGCAGGTCCCCGGCGGTGAATTGTATGGAAATCAGCTTATCGCTATGGTTGAAAGTCAACGAATCCGTCTGTTCCATGGGCACTTCCAGCAACCTTTTCCCTTTGTAAAGGGAGTTCAACCCTATGTCGTTGTTTGCCACACTCAGTCCTGTAAAGGTCACTTTAACAGGTGGCCGCCTTTTTTCCACTATTTTGTTCGGATTCACGATGGAGAGCCCCTCTGCTCCACCTAAAAGGATATCCCTGTTGCGTAATTTACAAATAGCATGACGATTAAAATGATTGCTGCTAAGCCCGTCATGGGTAGAAAAATTTCGGTAGCTAACTACCATCGAACCTTGACTATCTCGCTCTGTAGAAAGCACTGAAAGACCGTTACTAGTAGTTACCCACACATTTCCATAGTCGTCTTCAACAATACCCTGGACGATATTGTCAACGAGGCCACTATTTTCGTCAATGAAATAAAGTGTGTCTTTCTTCACATCCCATAGGGTAAGTCCCTCAGGGTGTCCCATCCAGATATTGTCGCGTTTATCTTTATGGATACAGGATATTATCATTTCTTTGAAATTCTGTGTCCCCCGTGCATTCCCAATAATAATTGTGTGGTCGCCGTTAGTGATATCCACCAAATAGACTCCATAGACAGTGCCTATGTAAAGCTTGTCACCATCGTCGTAAAAAAAATCTAGTGGGTATTGCATGCCTTCGCATACTGTTATGAGGGAATCCAAATTCTTATGCTCGTCCTGAAGATACTGTATTCCTCCACCTAATGTGCCTATCCACAAATTTCCATAGCGGTCTTCTTTCAGAGTCCAGATGTTGTCGCCAGCCAGTCTGCTGTTGTCTTTTGTAAAATGTCTAAACTTCCCATTTTCATAACAAAACAGGCCGTCCATGAAGGTCCCGATCCAAATCCGTCCTTTCTGGTCTTCCACTAAGGAAACGATAACATCGCTTGACAGGGGTAGTTTTTCAATTTTACTATCCTTCCCGTTCTTTTCTTTCACAAACAACCCATGTCCGTCGGTGCCCAGCCAGACATTGCCTTGCCGGTCTTCTAATATTGGCCCTACGTCTCTGCAGTCTGGGTGTTCAACATTAACAATGGCATGAAAACTACTGTGGTAATAGGATATGCCCTTTTTGCTATGCCCCACCCATATTATGCCTTCTTCATCTTTGTAGAAACAGGTGATATTATTGGATGCGATTGATGAACTTTTTTTTCGGTCTTCCAATAAATTGATAAGGGCCTCATTATTTTTATCAAATATGAACAGCCCACTGTGATCTGTACCGATCCAAATATGACCATTCCCGTCATCCATTATATTTAATACCCTATTGCGTTGAGTCTTGGTAACAGAGCTCAATACCAATTTGTCCCAACCAGAATTTGGGCTTTTCCTGTAGTAAATCAGGTCTGTCTGCCCTGAAAACAACCATAATCCTCCACGGCTGTCGGCGTACAAATGGGTGTACAATTCTGGTTTTTTTAAATTTTCCAACTCAAGTATCGTCTGGTCTCCTGTGTGTATATTAATTTGCCACAAAAGTCCCGGCTTTAACATGCCATAAAGGAATTCGCCATCATCACTTAACTCTACTGTTGTTACTTCGTCGAGCTGTGTCCTTATATTGAATGGCCGCAAAGTTTTATTGCGGGTATTGTAGAAAAATATCTTCTGACCGCTCAATACCCACAAATCTTTCTTTCTGTCTACATAGATCTTATAGTTCCGGTCTACCTCTATGCCCAGGCCCTTCAAAAATTCAGCGACATTTGTGATAAAATTATCTCTATCGCGGTGATATACAGTGTAAGCGTTGGTATGACTCCTGATCCAGATATTGCCCAGGCCGTCCTCCTGCAATTCCCTATTGCTGTTGTAGGGTATAGCAGTGGGCACGTCGGGTTTTGATTTGTATATCTTAAACTCATAGCCGTCGTAGCGATTCAACCCCGATTCAGTAGCTATCCACAAAAAACCGTAGCTATCCTTCAAAATGGCATTGACAGTGCTACTGGAAAGTCCATTCTCAGTGGTTAGGTGGTGAAATATGTAGGAAGGTTGCGCTGCCGCACAAACAGCAATCGCGGCAACTAAAATAAATGCCCAACATATACTTTTACTTCCTCTCATGACAAGACCCCGCATTACTAATGATTGAATACTCTAAATTCAATGTCGTTTAGTTAAGGATCAAATGGGTTTATAGTTTTGATAATGAGCTT
>CAYUJK010000071.1:7194-12343 GCA_964444895.1 uncultured Roseivirgaceae bacterium | reverse complement strand
GTGGCTTTGTGGCCCTCACCCATGATGAGGCGGTAGCAGCCCTTGCATTTGATGTTGCAGATATCCGTAGCCTCGATCCAGCCGATGGGATTATCGTTGGTTGACCAGGGCAAGCGGTACAGGTTCTTTTTGTCGGGATAGTGGTTCATAATAGTAAAGCGATTGGTGTGTATCTTATTAGAACAAACAACCGCGTTGGGACGAAAAGTTCAGGAGAGTTGGAGAATTTGTTGTGGGCTGAAGGGAAACAAAGCGCCCACTTAAATGAGGATCAAAAAATCAGAACGAGTGACATCGCCGATATTGCTCACCTCCGCACCACTTTCCTTGTGGCAACGAGCGTTCCTTCAACTGATATCTGCAAAAAATAAATGCCTTTTGAAAAATGCTCGTTTGGGATTTTCAGCCGTTGATTACCCACTTCCGAGAAAGCATGCATCGAATTCAAGCGCTTCCCTCTTGCATCAAAAATTTCGACTGCCAGCTCCGATGGGCGCGATAAAAAATATTCCACCTGAAACTCCTCAACAAAGGGATTAGGGTACACCAGAAAGTTGCTTTCATCTCCCTTCATCTGCCCACTCGAACCGGTAACCAGGCTTCCTATCTCACCATCCATCCACTCCAGTCGCGCCGCTACCCATTCTTTCAACCAATCTATTTCTTCCTGAAATGAATTCCCTACATAGTAGTTGGGCCACACATACGCTCCCAATACCGGCCACTGCGTAAAATTCCGCTGCTGCGGGCCCTGATCCAAAATATCCGCCACCGAATCAATATAATCCAGTATTTTTTCCGTTTCATAAGGGCCACTTCTCAGCTCATCCCAACGTTGGTGAAGGTGGGCCCTGAAGCTCCTGTTCTCCAACAGCCTTTCCCACCAGAAAGGCACCAGCCAGTGGTCGTTGGGGCACACCTTGTTGAACCGGTATACAAAGCCTTCTGGATTGCCTTTTGTGCAGTAGTCGGCATTGCCAAAGGCGAGGTTAAAATCCCAGATCGGTCCCATCACGAGCTTGCCTCCATCAGAGTCTCTTTGCTTGTGCATAAAAGTGCTCAGACGGTAGCCATCCACATTTTTGGTAAGCTCATTGATAAGGAAAAAATCGACAAATGATGGCTCGTCTATATACCGGGCATATCCCAGGCTGGGGTCTCGAAAATCGTCTCCTGCCAAAGCCGTTTCAAAGTTTCTGATAAACTGTGAAATATAGTCCTTTTGCTCCTGTACAATATCTTCACTCTTCGGGTAGTCGTATTGAAAAAAAATCGTCTGGTTGCCGTTTCGGCCTTTTGGAGGATAAGTAGAGATAAAGCCGTCACCGCCGCTCCCGGTAGACTTGTCAATCTTCACGATGTACCCACCGGAAAGGTCATTTCCCGATATTTCATCAGGGTTTAAGCGATTAATATCTACCCTCTGTTTATCTCTTTTTACTTTCTCAATCAACACATATATGCCCTGATACTGGCCGTTTAACACGAGCTCGCAGTACCGGGTTCGGGGTGCGTACCGGCCCATGTCCCTGCCCAGCTTGTAGGCCAGTACATCGCGCATCAGGCTCTTATCGTTGTAAGGGGCGAACAATACCCAATCGTCTTCTTCCGGCATGCCCAGCAGCGAAACATTCAGGTCCTCCCCCGCTTCATCACGCGTTTCAACGCCGTATTGCTTCTTTGGAAACATTTGCGACGAAGAGCCCCTAATTTCAATCCCGATTTTTCCGTTGTAATCATTGAATGGATCAGTAAGCTGATTTTGTTCGCCGGGACCGTTATCGATGATACCCATGTCGGCCATGATTTTCGGGTCATCTTTAATCGCCTCTCCGTTGGTATTGATCACGACGATCGGCAAGTCCGACGACGTTAATTCCACCTGCGCCTGAACGAGCGCGCAGGAAAGTAACAGGATTAAGGCCAATAGTATATGCTTTTTCATCGTTGTGACCACTATTTTTTCATCAAGCTCTCTTGCCACTTCCAGGCAGAAAGCATCATTTCGTCGATGCCCTTTTCCGCCTTCCAGCCCAGCACTTCGTTGGCAATCCGCGTGTCGGCCCATATTTGCTCTATATCGCCAGGCCTTCTGTCTACAATTTTGTAGTTGAGCTTTTGACCGGTCACTTTCTCAAAAGCCTTGATCACTTCGAGAACGGAGTATCCATTGCCGGTGCCGATGTTAAAAAACTCATAATTACTCTTTTGCTTTCCGCCCTTCATCCGTTGTAGTGCCACCACGTGCGCCTTGGCGAGGTCCACTACGTGGATGTAATCGCGGATGCATGATCCGTCCGGCGTGTTGTAGTCATCACCAAATACACTTAACTGCTGACGAATGCCTGCAGCCGTTTGCGTGATAAAGGGCACCAGGTTGGCGGGGACACCCAGCGGCAGTTCGCCGATCAAAGCCGACTCATGGGCGCCCACTGGGTTGAAGTAGCGCAGTGCAATGGCATTGATGTTTTTTTCTACATGACAGGTATCCCTGATAATCTCCTCGCAAATTTGTTTGGTATTTCCATAGGGAGATTCGGCCGGTTTTATGGGAGCATCTTCCGTTACCGGGAGCGTATCGGGCTGACCATACACCGTGCAGGACGAAGAAAAAACGATATTTCGGCCTCTTCCCTCTTTCATTTCTTCCATGAGGTTGATCAGCGACATCAGGTTGTTTTTATAGTAGCGCAGTGGGATTTGAACAGATTCTCCTACGGCTTTGGAAGCAGCAAAGTGGATAACAGACTCTATCGGGTATTTTTGAAACAAGGCTTTCACCTTTTCCTGATCGCATAGATCGATCTGCTGAAAATCAGGCTTTACACCGGTGATTTTCTCAATTCTATCCAGCACTTGTATTTCCGAATTAGACAAATCATCTGCGATCACTACCTCAAATCCCGCGGCCATCAACTCCACCACCGTATGCGAACCGATGTAGCCCGTACCACCTGTTACCAAAACTTTATTGCTCATTTCAATTATTATTTTTCGATTATTTCAACCGGTGAATTTGAAAATATTTTCTGTTTATTCCGAATCACTCCAATTCTTTCGCCGGGTCCCAATACAGCTCTTCAAAATCTACTACCTGGTTTCCCTTCACTTTTACACCTTCCTTTTCCAGCAATTCCTGCATGCGTGTAGGTGTGGAAAAATGGATTCTTCCGCTCAAAAGGCCCTGCCGGTTTACCACGCGATGGGCCGGCACTCCGGCCTGCCCGGCCACCCCGTTCAGCGCCCATCCTACCATCCTTGCCGAACTTTTCAGTCCGAGGTAGCTGGCTATAGCGCCGTAGCTCGTAACGCGACCTCGCGGAATCAGCTTAGTCACTTCCCATACATCTTCAAAAAAAGTGCTTTTATTCATTTTTGTCATCGCCCTCATCTTTTCTTTCTGCAAATAAAATTAAACCTATTTTTGCAGATCAGTAGCAAAGCAAATTTTATGAGCAAATATTTGATAGCAGGACTGGGCAATATTGGCCCGGAGTACGAACTTACCCGCCACAATATTGGCTTCCTTACCTTAGACCGCCTGGCAGAGCAGGAAGGACTTACCTTTGGACACGATCGACACGCCTTCGTAGCGGAATACAAATTTAAAGGAAGAACCATCACCCTCATCAAACCCACTACCTACATGAACCTTAGCGGCAAGGCTATCAACTACTGGCTGCAACAGTTGAAAATACCCGTCGCGAACATGCTGGTAGTTACGGATGACATTGCGCTGCCACTCGGTAAGCTGAGAATGCGCCCCAAAGGCTCAGATGCCGGGCACAATGGGCTCAAGAATATTCATCAAACACTCGGCACTACCGAATATCCACGTCTTCGCTTTGGCATAGGCGACGATTTTCATAAGGGCCGACAGGTAGAGTATGTTTTGGGAAGGTTTACATCACAAGAATTTGAGGAATTGCCTTTTATTATGGACAAGGCCATCGACATGATCAAAGGATTTTGCACCATCGGTATTGAAAAAACCATGAGCCAGTACAACAGTTAATATCGCCGCTCCTCCCCAGTCTTCTTTACCATTTGGTTAAATAATTTACATTTGCTTAGAAAACAATTTATTTAATTTAAAGATTACATAGATTGGCAATAATTACTAATTTGTCGGGAATGACCGTAGGTGAGAAAATGATAGTTTAATGAGTAAATTTTTACCTGTTTCTTTTCTGCTGTTCACCATTTCTTTTTCTCTATTCGCTCAGAAGCAAACGATTACAGGAAAAGTAGTAGACGCAGAGGATAGTAGTCCGCTTCCGGGCGTAAGCGTGTTTGTAAAAGGAACTACTACCGGCGCCGTAACGGACGTTAACGGCCAATACCGGCTTAGCATTGATGATACCACCAGGATACTCACATATTCCTTTGTGGGCTACCAAAGCCGGGATGAGGCAGTGAACAACCGCAGCGTCATCAATGTTTCGCTATCGCCTGACACCCAGCAATTGAAGGAAGTAGTCATTACGGGGTTCCAGGAAGTAGACCGCAAGCTATTTACCGGCGCCTCCGAAAGCATCCGCATGGAAGATATTCAGGCGCTGGGTATGCCAGACGTAAGTCGGGCGCTGGAAGGCCAGGTGGCAGGTGTGAATGTCGATAACGTATCGGGCACATTTGGTACCACACCTAAAATCCGGATACGCGGCAACACCTCGATCAACGGCAACAATCAACCGCTTTTTGTGGTGGATGGCGTAATACTCGAAGACCTGGCCAACGTAAACACCGATGACTTCATTTCCGGCAATGCCAACACCCTGGTGAGTTCTTCTATCGCCAATATCAACCCCAATGACATTGAGTCTTTTCAAGTACTGAAAGATGCTTCTGCCACAGCTATCTACGGTGCAAGGGCAGCCAATGGCGTAATAGTCATCACCACTAAACGCGGACGAAGCGGCGACCTGCGGGTAAGCTATGTGGGCAATTTTTCTACGCAACTCAGGCCTACCTACGGGCAGTTCGATCTGCTAAACTCCGCAGGCGAGATGTCGGTTTACAGGGAGCTGTTTGAGAAGGGGCATATTGACGTTACTACGGCGGTGAGGGCACAAAACTATGGCGCCATGGGAAAAATGTTTTCGAAAATTAACAATAAAGAACTAGCCTGGGGGCCCAACTTTTCACT
>CAYUJK010000071.1:0-7094 GCA_964444895.1 uncultured Roseivirgaceae bacterium | reverse complement strand
GCCAACCAAACCCAGTTCATCCAGGACCTGAACAACCTGCTCTACCGCGACCCCAACAATCCCGGGTTAAACCCCGAGGTAGTGCTGCCCCAGGGCGGGTTCAAATACCTGGACCAAAATGACTTGCTGAATTTCTTTAACCGTTTGAGTGTAGAGTGGAACAAAACCCTGCATTCCATTCATGAATTCAATGTGCTAGCGGGAGAGGAAATCCGGTTTACCAACCGGTCTACGACCAACTCTACAGGTATTGGTGTGGTGTATGAAAGTGGTGGTATCGCCGTAACTCACCCAAAAATCATTGAATTTTTCAATCTCCAGGATATTGATTATTACGGGCTCAGGTACGAACGCGACCGGTTCATTGGCTTCTTCTTTAACGGCGCCTACGCGTACAAATCGAGGTATGTAGCCAACTTCACCGTGCGATATGACGGCTCCAACCAGCTTGGCGAAAGCGATGCTGCGCGATTTCTACCCACTTGGAATGTGAGTGGCGCCTGGAACATCTACAACGAACCTTTTTTTAAAAATTCAGGCTTCCTCAGCTCTACGTTCAACTACATGAAATTTAGAACTACATACGGCATTTCGGGCAACATGCCACCCGAATCGAGTGCCCTGCTGAACTTGCAAGCCGATGTCACCATTCGTCCTTCGGATGTGGAGCCCTACCTGTTCATCCAGGACCTGACCAACACCCAATTTACCTGGGAAAAGTTGCGGGAGTTTAATGTAGGCCTCGATTTTGCCATGTGGAACGACCGCGTGAGCACTTTCCTCAATTTCTACACCCGCAATGCCTACGACCTGGTAGGCGTAGTACAAACGAGCGGCATCGGTGGTCAGGGGCTTAAAGCAGGAAACTTCGCTGATATGGAATCTTACGGATACGAGATTTCCCTGAGCACTCTCAATGCACAAAGGGGTGATTTTCAATGGCGTACCAATTTTAACTTTGGCTATACAAACGACCGGATCACCAAGCTGGACTTCGGCCCCCGATTCACCGACGTCCTGTCTGATGATGGCGATGCTGTGCTGGGCAAGCCGCGCAGAGCGCTGTATTCTACGCGCTTTGCCGGGCTGAATGAGCAGGGTATCCCGCAGTTTTATGACGGAAACAATGAAATCGTTTTCAACTACGATCTTCAGGATCGTCAAGGCCTTGATGGTGTGCTGGTATACGAAGGCCCCACGGAACCGCGAGGCTCCGGCGGACTCAACAACTCTTTTTCGTACAAGGGGCTTACACTCAATGTGCTACTCTCTTTCAAGTATGACTACAAGCTAAGGTTGAATAACCAATTCTATGGCACTTATACTGATTTTGAAGCATTGCCGGGAGAGTTGAACAACCGGTGGGCTGTGCCGGGAGACGAAAATAACACGAATATTCCGGCCATTTTAGACCGGAATAGTGCGCTGTCAGAAGGCGACCAGGTGATGGCGTATTACCTTTATAACCTGAGCAACGTAAGGGTGGCAGATGGCGACTACATCCGGTTGAAAACAGTAAACCTGAGCTATCAACTGCCTCAAACCTGGGTGAGCAGATGGGGCCTCTCCAGTGCGCGTTTGTCATTGGAAGGCCAAAACCTCATGCTTCTGTACTCTGACAAGCGGCTGCGTGGGCAAGATCCTGAGTTTTTCCTGGCGGGAGGAACAGCCCTGCCACAGCCGAGATTGGTTACGTTCTCGCTAAACGTAGGTTTCTAATGTATATGATTATGGTATTTCGTCATTTTCTACATAAAAAAAACAAGTTTTCTGCCCGGGGAATGGCTGTATTGGGTTTGCTCTGGGTATTCACCTCCTGCAATGATTTTCTGAGCGAAGCGCCTGACAACCGCGTAACGCTTGATAACCTGGACAAGGCCGCTCAGTTGCTCACAAATGCCTACTCTTCCGCCAGCTATGCATTCACCGATTGGATGACGGACAATGTACAGTTCACCCGCGGCGTAACGCTGCGCCCCAACCACCAGGAAGCCTACGAATGGAAAGACTTTACCGCAGACCCCACCACACAAGACACGCCGATACACTTTTGGTTCGAAACGTACAATGCCATAGCGCATGCCAATGAGGTGCTGGCTGTCATTAACGACCTGCCCGCCGAAACCGAAGAAGAGCAAAGAAGAAAGCGAGCCATAGAATCAGAAGCGCTGCTCACCCGGGCGTATGGGCATTTTATGCTGGTAAACCTTTTTGGCAAGCACTACGATCCTCAAACGGCGGCCTCCGACCTGGGCGTCCCGTACGTGGAAAGTCCTGAAACAGAGTTTCTTGTGCAATACGAGAGAAACACCGTGGCACAGGTATACGACAAAGTAGAGCGCGACCTGATAAGGGGGATAGAATTGGTAGACGACAGCTTCTTTGCCAATTCGGGAAAGTATCATTTCAATCGTAATGCGGCGCTGGCGTTTGCTTCGCGTTTTTACCTGTTCAAGGGGGATTACATTCGGTGCATTCAGTATAGCGATGAGCTTTTGGGAAGTAATCCGGCAGCCTTTATCCGGGACATGACTTCTGACGAGTTTCTTGCCGCGGGCTCATCAATTGAAGGCTATCCCCAGCTCTACTCATCGCCGGATCTGCCAGGCAATTTCCTGCTGGCCCGCAAGATATCCCTGGTACAACGCACCGACTTCGCCCACGGCCCTACCCAGGATTTTTATGACGAGTTATTTTCTCTGCACCCATTTCAGGGAGTCACTGATGTTCGGGCTAACCCCGCTCTGGTGAAGGGCGTAAACGGCGTTTTCCCCCTGAGGTATCAAAGTCTTTTTCAGCGTAGCAGCCTCAACTCTAACGTCGGCTTTCCCTACCACATCGCAATCGAATTTCGTGCGGAAGAAGTACTGTTGAACAGGATTGAAGCCAATATTTTCAGAAACCGGCTGAATAATGCGCTCACTGATTTGCAGATATTGGCGAACCGCCGTTATAGTGTGCTGGGCTCCAATGGTTCTAATCAGCTTTCTATCGCTTTGATTCGCAACTTTATGAGTGCCGTATTTGGGCAGGCGGTAAGTGAGAGAGTAGCTTTGTTTGAATTCACTCTTCTGGAAAAAAGAAAAGAATTTCTGGTACAGGGGATGCGTTGGTTTGACCTGAAGCGCTACCAGGTGCCTGTATTTCACGATCTTGCCACCGGCGAACAAATTACCCTGGAAGGTGATGATTTACGAAAGGTATTCCAGATCCCCACCTCGGCCATAGAAGTAGGCGGACTGGAACCCAACCCGAGATAGAAAAATTGCTCATGCCTGATCATGAAGGAAAAACGTTATATAGCAATAGGTAAAAACTTAAACTGTAAATACATGTTAGGGATAAGACGGATAAGCCTCGTGATGGGGATAGCAGCGATGCTATCTTCGTGCTACCCTGATGAAGCACTGAACGAACCCGTAAAGGAACAGGAAGAAAACCTCAGTGAGCTGGATCTGTATATTAAGGAGAACTTTACCGACAAATACAACATGGCGATCCGATACCGCTATGTAGATCGCTTTGTCAGTCCATTTCAAAAAGTGACTCCTCCCAAGATGGAGGTAGTAGAGCCCATGCTTGACTTTATTCAGGATTTCTGGATAGACCCTTACCTGGAAGTACAAAATGGCGAAGAGTTTTTTTCGCGCTATGTGCCCTCTGAAATTGTATTGTTGGGTGGTCTTATCTACAATGAAAACGGCACCGTCATTTTGGGAACGGCCGATGCGGGTGCAAGAATTACGTTTACCAATGTGAATGCGATCGATATTGAAAATGATGCCTGGGTAGAATTGCAACTTCAGACAGTATATCACGAATTTGCCCATACCGTTCACCAGGAATTCAAGCTTCCGCCATCTTTTGAAAATATTTCTCCTACGGGATATAGCGGACCCGGATCATGGTTTACCCTTTCGGATGAGGAGGCTTTAAGGAGAGGTTTTGTGTCGCCGTATGCTACCAGCAATCCTAATGAAGACTTTGCCGAAACTGTGGCCTTTCTTCTATTCAACCAAGATTTTATGGAATTCTATTTAACAGACGAAGAAGATTGTGCTACTTCTGATTGTGTAAACCGCAACATCGGAAGGGAGCGGATACGCCAAAAGGTGAATGCCATTACGGAACACTATGAAAAAGTCACCAGCGTGGACTTGTACGAACTAAGGAACGTGATCCAGGCCAAACTACAGTAATTGATGAGAAAATATCTATACCTATTATCCCTGTTTCTGCTACTTCTGCTCTCCTGCCGGGAAGATGAAAATAATTTGCCACCCGTAGAGCAAAGAGTATCTGAGGCAAAAGCAGCGCTAACCAGCGAGTTGACCGCCCCTGAACATGGCTGGCGGGCAGTATATCAACCTACTCCTTCTTCGGGCGCCTTTCTCTTGCTCCTCTCCTTCGACGAAGAAGGCGCAGTAAGGATAAAATCAGACCTGGCAAATAATAGCGGCGAGTTTTTTGACCAAACCCTACCCTACCGAATTGACAGCAACCTGGGGATGGAACTGGTTTTCGAAACCTTCGGCGTGTTTCACTACCTTTTCGAAATTGATGCCAATACGTTCGGTGCTGAATTCGAATTTATCTATAAAGGAAAAGAAGGCGAAAACCTCATCTTCGAAAGTAAAACGGATGAGATAGACCCTACGGTACTGACGTTTGAGCCTGCGGCAGCCAATGATGAGAACCTGCTCTCAAGGCAGCTATCTGAAAACATAGAAGCCTTTGCCCTCACCATGCCCGATATGCTGGTGCCGGTAGACCCCTCGCAGCAGCTCGTTTTAGATAATCAGGGTATTTCTATCTTTTGGTCTGTAAACACGGCGAAACGTACGATAAGAGCACACTTTGCTGCCACCGGCACTACGATGGACGACATTATCGCCGATAACAATTTTATAGCGATCCCCTATGAATCTGGCTTTAGCTTTGCCGGTGGAAAAATGATACTTAATACTCCCCTAAGCTTCCAGTTTGGTGGCAACAACATTAGTTTCCAGGAAATTACGCTCTCCGATTTCGGAATTACGGGACCGGCCCTGTGCCCCTCTAACCCCGTGGCTTCCCCAGAATACAAAGGCAGCATCGCGGGCGTAGGACCTGTATCCCTCGTAGCCAGTTATTTCAGCAGCTCAGGATTTGGGGCTGATGTATATAGCGTTAACATCCCGTTTGTTTTTGATGGAGAGGACAATTCAATCAGCGAAGAAGGAAGTATAGCAGACAACTTCCCCGATGCTTCCGGGTTTCTGTTTGTGAATGACGTGCCGCTGGTCAATGACTCCATACCTCAAAAATCAGTTGGTATCATACTGGAAAGCGGGGAAATAGTGATGCGTCAATTTGAATCGATTGAAACGGCAAACCTGATTCAAATGACCCTGGTAGATACGGTGTATATCTCTGGCGGGGGCTATCCTGATGGTGAACAAAAGATAACTAACGTAACCGATGACATTTTTGAGGGTGGACATATCTACTCTTTTGATTTTCCGCAGGCAAATGTGTTCAGGTTGTTCAATCCCTGCAATGGCTACGAAATTTTTCTGGTGAGGTAGACCAGATAAGCGCGTAAACCTTGTACCTGGTATTAGTCGGGATATTTATTGAGCAATAACCAGTACATGCCGAGTTGCTGCATGGCGTCGGCAAATTTTTGAAAATCCACGGGCTTCACAATATAGCTATTGACGCCCAGTTCATACGCTTTTTTGATGTCGATGTCTTCGTTTGAAGACGTGAGGATCACCACGGGTATCTTTTTCAGTGTCGCGTCCGATTTCATCCTTTCCAGCACTTCCAGGCCATTTACTTTCGGAAGTTTCAGGTCCAGCAACACCAGCTTGGGGAGTATGTAGTTTTCACCTTGATAGGGGCCTTCCTTAAACAGGTAATCCAATGCTTCCTGGCCGTCTTCCACCAGTTTTACTTTGTTGATCAAATTGTGTTTTTTCAAGGAACGGATGGCGAGATCGGCATCCTCTGGCCGGTCTTCTACAAACAAGACTTCAATAAAATTATCTGTTGACATTTTCTTTTTTGTTAGGTAATGTGAAATAAAATGTGGCGCCTTCGTTTAGTTTGCTTTCTGCCCATATTTTTCCGCCGTGCCTGTGAATAATTCGCTGCACAATCGCCAGCCCCACGCCGGTTCCTTCAAATTCGGTGTCTTTATGTAATCTTTGAAATACACCGAATAGTTTGTTCTTATAGCGTTCGTCAAAACCAACTCCATTGTCTTTAATGAAATAGACGACCTCATCTTTATTTTTTGTACAACCCACTTGTATTTCTGTCAATTCTTTGGGCCGGGAGTATTTCAACGCATTGGATACCAGGTTGATGATCATCTGGTTGATCATCTCTCTGTCGCCGTAAACATCCGGCATTTTATTCACCTGAAATTCGAGTTTTCTGGAATTATTTTCTAACTGTATCAAATGGTGAAGCGCTTCTGAAAACATGGCAGAAATATCGAGCCTGAATTGCTTGATTTCCGTTCGATGATACCGGGCAAAAGCGAGGATATCATCGATGAGCTGCCCCATCCGGTTGGTATTCTTTATGATGATTTTCAGGGTTCTTTTGCCTTCATCGTCCAGTTTATCATAATAATCTTCCTTGAGAATGCCTGAATAGCCTGCCACGGCCCTTAGTGGAGCCCTCAAATCGTGTGATACGGAATAGCTAAATGACTCCAACTCCTGTATGGTAAGTTGCAATTCCTGTGTACGCTTTTTCACCTCATCTTCCAGGGTATCTCGGGCTTGTTCCAATTCCTGGGTTCTCACCATTACTTTTTGCTCCAATGTCCGGTTGAGGTCTTGTATTTCATCTCTGGCTTTTTTGGCCTCCGTTATGTCTCTTATGGCCGCCGATACCAGCAGCCCTTCTTCAGTTTCGATTGGACTGAGGGATATCTCCACGGGAAATTCCTGGCCATCCTTGCGCCTCCCACTTAGCTCAAGCCCTTCGCCCATCATTCTCACTTTGGGTGATTGAAAATAATTGGTGCGATGAGATTCGTGGTTCGTAGAGTATTTATCAGGCATCAGCGATTCTACCTTTGCCCCTATAAGTTCGTC
>CAYUJK010000070.1:0-12381 GCA_964444895.1 uncultured Roseivirgaceae bacterium | reverse complement strand
ATAAGAACCACAGCGGCTGAAAACGGCTGGATGGTCTACGACACACTACTTACACGACCCTTTACCCAGGTAAGGCAAACGGACTACGACATACGTGCAAACGTAGAGCCCTTCCCGGATTTGAAAATACAGTTGGACGTAAAGAAAAGAGCGACTGGCAACTACGAAGAGCAGTTTATTGTGCGCTCCTCACCAGACGGGAACGGAGGCATGTACGACGCGCAGTCTGCCGCACGTACCGGCAGCTACAGCATCTCTTACAACATCATAAAAACAGCCTTCTCCAAGGACAATGATCGCTTTGAAAACAGCACGTTTGATGCTTTTGTACAAAACAGGGCAATCATCCAATCGCGGCTGGGTCAGGAATATGCGATCAACTCACAAGATGTGCTTATCCCCGCATTTCTGGCTGCTTACGGACGCAAAGACGTCAATGAGGTCGATTTGTACCCCTTTCCCCGCATTCCCATTCCGAATTGGAGAGTAGACTACGCCGGGCTTTCCAAAATACCTGCCTTTAGAGAAATATTCTCCTCCATAAGTCTCACTCATGGGTACAGATCCAGCTTCAACATCAATAGTTATGCAAACTCCCTCGAATATTCTGACGCCCTGGAGTTTGGCAATAGCCTTACACACTACCCCGTACCCACCGTACAAAATGATGATGGTGAATGGGTGCCGGTTTACCTTCTGAACCAGGTGGTTATTCAGGAAGAATTTGCACCGCTGATAGGAGTCAACTTCCGAACAAAAGGTCGTCTCACGGCCAGGGTTGAATACCGGAAAAAAAGAGACCTCGCACTCAATTTCTCCAATGCACAGGTTACCGAAATTAAAAGCAACGACGTCACGCTCGACGTGGGGTATACCAAAGCAGGCATGAAACTCCCCTTTAAAGATCAGGGCAGGGTTATTACCCTGGAAAATGACCTGTCTTTCAAACTCACCTTTACCATCAGGGACACAAAAACCATCCAACGAAAAATTGACGATGTGAGCACGCCAACCAACGGAAACGTTAACCTGCAGTTCCGGCCCCAGGTGAGCTACGTGCTGAGCGAGAAGCTCAACATCAATCTCTATTTCGAAAGATCCATCAATACCCCGTTGGTATCCAATTCGTTTCGGCGAACCACCACGGCTGCTGGCGTACAGATTCGCTTTAGTTTAGCCCAATAAATTTGGTTCTTAATTTCTCCGAATTATTTTTGTCATCTTAAATTAATGATCATGGAATTTCCAAAAAATCTAAAATACACCAATGATCACGAGTGGGTCAGGGTAGAAGGCGACACGGCATACATAGGCATTACCGATTTTGCGCAAAAAGAACTGGGAGACATCGTATATGTAGAAATCGAGACAGTAGGGCAAAACCTGGGTCAGGGAGAAGTATTCGGTACGGTAGAAGCGGTAAAGACAGTTTCTGATTTGTTTATGCCCTTATCAGGCGAAATCATAGAAATGAATCAAAAAATTGAAAGCAATCCCGAACTGGTCAATTCTGACCCGTATGGCGACGGCTGGATGATTAAAATAAAGCTAAGCAAAGCGGACGAGCTTAACGACATCCTGAGCGCGGCAGACTACGAAGCACTGGTAGGCTAAATGATACTGTGGCCGCACATATACACCATTGCGTGGGCGGCGGTTACAGCCATTTTAATTTTACTGCCAGGCAGCCAAATGCCGGACACCGGAGGGCTTGTGGGCTTCGACAAAGTCGCTCATTTTGGCGTCTTTGCATTGCTCTCACTTCTGGCCATCATAGGAAGCTACAAACACAAGAGGATAGCAAACAAACGTTTCAATGCAACATTTGCCGCTGTCGTTAGTTGTATAGTGTACAGCATTTTGCTGGAAGGGGCACAGTTACTCATCCCCGACAGGCAATTCGATGTGCTTGACATGGTAGCGAATATCAGCGGAATTGCAGGGGGCACAATAATTTTCCTTATTATTTACAAATTATAGTTTACTGGATGTCTTAAAAATAGTATATTTGAAACTGATCTAATTTAGAAGATATGTGGACTTTAGCAGTTTTCGGTTTAATTTTCGTGTTGATCCTCGTTCTGGTCGTCATCTTATTTAAGAATTTGATGGAGAAAAACGCCCAGAAAAATCTGATGGCAGGTGACCACCAAGAGAAGGGGGACATGTTCGTGAAGAAATACAAATCGGCCAATCTGAATTATTACGGCAAGTTGTTCGTAAATCTCGGCCTTGTAATTTCTCTATCTCTGATCATTCTGGCGTTTGAGTACAAAACGTACGACGACAACAGCCAGGTAGATTTAGGGGGTAACACTGATGAGTTTGAGGATTTGATGGAAATACCTCCTACCGAGCAGCCACCACCACCGCCACCTCCGGTTCAACAACCGGAAATTATAGAGATTCCTGACGAGGAAGAAATCGAAGAGGAAATCGAGATCAACCTTGACGTGGAAGTGACGGAAGAGACTGTCATTGAAGAGGTGGTATTCGAAGCTGCTCCTGAAGAAGAGGTAGCCGATGAAATCTTCACCATAGTAGAAGACCAGCCTACTCCTGTAGGAGGTATGCAAGCTTTCTACACTTACGTGTCAAAAAACCTCAACTATCCCAGCCAGGCACGAAGAATGAACATTGAAGGAAAAGTGTTTGTTCAGTTTGTAGTAGAAAAAGATGGAACGATCACTGACGTTCAGGCCGTAAAAGGCATTGGCGCAGGCTGCGATGAAGAAGCCGTAAGGGTAATAAAAGGGGCGCCGAAGTGGAATCCTGGAAAGCAAAGAGGACGACCCGTAAAAGTGCGGATGATCCTGCCCATTACCTTCAAACTTGGATAAGCGTCATACTTAAATAAGTAGATATTCAAAAAAGTCTGTTGAGAATCTCAGCAGACTTTTTTTTTGTGCAATAAGCTATCTGTCCCTCTTGTATTTCCTACGTTAGCCACCCCAAAAGCCTGCCTGAAGAGCAAAGTTTTCCGCCGAAAGCCGAAAAGCATGACAAATGTCACTTTCGAAGGCAGATTGCTGGAAGATTGTCGATAAAAACCTCCCTTGGGGCAACCCTCTGCCGTTTATTCAAATAGAAAGCTTCTCTGAGGAACTATTCAAATATCATTTTCGGTTAGTACCATAAAAGAAGGTTTCAAGCACACTTTTGGAAGGTTTTTAAATTGTAAAGTGATGAAAACGTTGGATAAAAAATTAATCGACAAAAAGTTTAAAGCGGATGACTACCTGGTAGAACATCCTGAGGTAAGCGATATATCCGGCTCTCCTGTCAATGGTCACGGAATCGCAAAAATGATGGAAATAAAAAAAGTAAAGGCCGAGCGCGGACGACAGGAAAAAGTGCTGTTTTTGAGTATCGGCTTGTGTTTGAGTCTCCTCCTTATCCTTGGAGCCTTCGAATGGAAAAACTATGTGGACGAAAGCATGGTGGACTTGGCAACAAGCAATGCTTCGCTTGACGAAGTGATAGAGATCCCTCCTACCGAACAACCACCCCCACCTCCTCCTAAGATTGAATTGCCTCAAATTGTAGAAGTAGCGGATGAGATCATCGTAGAGCAGGAAATAGAAGTAAACCTTGACGTGAGTATCTCCGAAGACACAAGGATTCAAGAGGTAATTGTAAGCATGCCTCAGGAAGAGCAAGAAGAACAAGCGGATGAGATTTTCACTATTGTAGAGCAACAGCCCCAACCTGCGGGAGGGATGGCAGCATTCTACAAATACGTAGGTGAAAACCTTAAATATCCTCCTACTGCATCCCGAATGAACATTGAAGGCAGGGTGTTTGTGCAGTTTGTGGTGGAAAAAGACGGTACCCTCACGGATATCCAGGTAGTGAAAGGCATAGGCGCCGGATGCGATGAAGAAGCCGTGAGAGTAATATCTAACGCACCAAAATGGGAACCCGGCAAGCAAAGAGGACGCCCTGTTAGAGTAAGAATGATCCTTCCAATTGTTTTTAAACTTGTTGTTTGATTAATTTTTAAAGAGGGCTGATAACATATCAGCCCTCTTTAGTTTTGATTTTCTGCTACGTCGATCACTTCTTCGCAAAACGCATATTCCCGCTCCACATTGGAACTCACAAAAATCAGCTTTTTTCCCTTTACCTTTTCTATTTCATCCTGGTACCATGTTATGCCTCGCTTGTCCAGGTTGATAGTGGGCTCATCAAGCAAAAGAACAGGAGCATCCGAATAGAAACATACGCCCAGCTTCACACGCTGCCGCATACCGGTAGAGAAATTTCTGATTCTCTTTTCTTTGGCATGGCCCAGTTGCAGCAACTCCGGAAGGTGATGAATATTCACGCCGGCGATGAGGCTTTTGAACTGGAAGTGAAAGTGGAGAAACTCTGCTAAAGTAAAATCCTCTATAATGTCCAGATAGGGCGCACAAAATGCGATTTGGCGATACCATTCTTCCTCGGGCAGCAATGCCGCACCGCGCGCATAACTCACACTGCCCTCGCTGGCCAAAAGGTTGCCTGCAATGATCTGAAGTAAAGTAGATTTTCCCGCTCCATTGGGGCCAATGATCGCTACTGACTGCGCGGGAACGAAACGATAGGTAAGGTTTCTGAATACCCACTCCCTGTTAAACCTCTTTCCGACATTTTCGAGGGAAATGGTCATGATGTCAGATATTGTTGAAGCCTTTCATCACGCCGAGCTCGGATCTTTTGATGAAATCTACTACCATATCGCGCTCAGAGGTCTCAGGCATTTCTTTCATCACCGTTTCCAGGGCCCGTGTGTTGTTTAGCCCGCGCTGGTAGATATGCCGGTATATTTCCTGAAGTTCGTTGATCTTTTCATTGGTGAATCCTCTCCTTCTCAGACCCACCGTATTGATGCCGGCGTAGCTAAGGGGTTCGCGCGCAGCCTTTACAAAGGGCGGTACATCCTTCCGCACCAGCGATCCCCCTGAAATAAATGAATGTGTTCCCACTTTTACAAATTGCCGGATGGAAGTGGAGCCTCCTATGATCGCCCAATCGTCTACAAGCACATGCCCGGCCATTTGTACGCCATTTACAAGGATGCAATTATTTCCCACCAGGCAATCATGCGCTATGTGTACGTAGGCCATGATAAGGCAGTTTGCGCCAATCTCGGTGCGCATCTTATCTTCCGTACCGCGGCTAATCGTTACGCACTCCCTGATGACTGTGTTGTCGCCAATAATGGCAGTGGTTTCTTCACCTGCAAATTTCAAATCCTGCGGGGTACCCGAAATAACCGATCCCGGAAATATTTTGCAATTCTTTCCGATTCTCGCCCCGGACATTATCGTTACGTTAGGCCCAATCCATGTACCTTCTCCTATCTCTACGTTATCAGCTATGGTAGTGAATGGCTCCACTACTACGTTATTTCCCAGCTTTGCATTGGGGTGTATATAATTCAACACTTGGCTCATTTCTTTTTTACTATACTCGCTATCATCACACTCTCGGTCATCAGGCTTTTCCCTACGTAAGCTCTGCCTCTCATTTTAGCTATTCCTCTCTTTATGGGTTCCAGCAGTTCGCAATTGATAACCAAGGTATCGCCCGGCATCACCATTTTCCTGAATTTGCACTCTTCTATTTTCAGGAAATAAGTCCAATAATTCTGCGGATCCGGCACGGTATTCAACACAAAGATTCCTCCTATCTGCGCCATGGCCTCTATAATTAAGACGCCAGGCATTACAGGATTCCCTGGAAAGTGTCCCTGGAAAAATGGCTCATTATAGGTCACGTTCTTCACCCCGGTTACGGTAGAGTCATCCAAATGAATGATCTTATCGATGAGTAGAAAAGGAAACCTGTGAGGCAATATATCCTTGATTTGGTTAATATCAAAAACTGGTGGCAGGTTTGGGTTGTAATAAGGAGCGGAACTTTCGTCCTTTTCCATTAATCGTTTGATCTTTTTGGCAAATGCTACATTTGCCGCGTGGCCCGGCCTTGCAGCAAGAATTTGCGCCTTCAGGGGTCTTCCGGCCAACGCTAAATCGCCAATGAGATCGAGGAGCTTGTGCCGGGCGGGCTCATTTCGATGCCTCAACTCCACATTATTTAAAATGCCCTCCTTTTTCACTTCTACCTTTGGCTTGTTGAACAAAGACGCCAGGTAGTCGAGTTCATTGTCTTGCACCACCCTGTCTACCACCACAATGGCATTGTTCAGATCTCCGCCCTTTATCAGGTTGTTCTTAAACAGCATTTCCAGCTCGTGGAGGAAACAAAAGGTTCGCGAAGAGGCTATTTCTTTTTCAAACTGGGTGATATCCGTGAGCGAGGCGTGCTGGCTGCCGAGTACCGGAGAGTTGTAGTCGATCATTACCGTAACGCGGTAGTCGTCCAATGGCAGGGCAGCAATTTCCACATCGCGGCTGTGATCCCGATAGAAAACGCTTTCCGGAACCTCATAAAATTTTCGCAACGAATTTTGCTCTTGCAGTCCCGCGGTCTTCAGTGCTTCCACGTATTTCTGAGACGATCCGTCCATAATAGGCGGCTCTGGCCCATCTAACTGTATGAGTACATTGTCTATCTCAAGGCCCACCAATGCTGCCATAGTATGCTCTACAGTATTGATCCTGGCGCCACTTTGCTCTATGGTTGTGCCCCGGGAGAGGTCTACCACGTTGTCAACATCGGCATCTACCGTTGGCTGCCCTTCAATGTCGATTCTCTGAAACTTAATCCCGTGATTGGGAGGAGCAGGAAGAAAGGTCATATTGGCGTCCACGCCTGTGTGTAAGCCTACTCCAGAAATTGTGACTGATTTCTGAATTGTGTGCTGTTTGATATGCATCCGTTTACCGCGAAATTAATTAGCGGGCAAATTTAGTATTTTTTCTTCAAGTTGCTTAATTCTCCTATTTAATTCTGGCAACTTTCTGATAATAGCAAAACTCTTGAAAAATTCGCCCCTTTCCTGCGCCGGACTGCCCAAAATCACCTGGCCGTTTTCGATGGAACGCATAATGCCCGACTGAGCACCTATTGTTACTTTGTCGCCTATTTCAATATGGCCACTGATCCCCACTTGCCCCGCTATCACACAGTTGTTGCCTATTTTTGTGGAGCCCGACACCCCCGACTGGGCAGCAATCACGGTGTGCTTGCCAATTTCTACATTGTGCGCTATCTGGATCAGGTTGTCCAACTTGGTGCCTTTGCCGATAACAGTGCTGCCAAGCGTAGCACAATCTATCGTGGTATTGGCTCCTACGCTCACGTCGTCTTCCAGTATTACATTGCCCAATTGTGGTATGGTTTTGTACGACCCATCCTCCTGGGGTGCAAATCCAAAACCATCCGAGCCAATGATAGCTCCTGCATGCAGCACGCAGTTGTTGCCTATTTTACAATTTTCATAAACCTTCACCCCGGCATAAACTATGGTGTTGTTTCCCACGGTCACATTATCTCCGATATAGGCCTGAGGGTATATTTTCACATTGTTTCCGATGGTCACATTCTTTCCGATGTAGGAAAATGCCCCCCGGTATACCTGATTTCCACACTTACTGCCCTCACCCATGAACGCAGGTTCTTCCACGCCTTCTTTGGCATAAGAAACCATCTTGTGATACTCTTCCAGCAATACAGTGAAACTGGAATAGGGATCCTTTACCCGGATCAAGCTGGCGCCAACGGCTTTTCTGGGCTTAAAATCCTGGGCCACAATGATCGCACTTGCCCGGGTGGTATAGATGTATTCTTCGTATTTGAGGTTAGCCAAAAAAGTAATACTTCCCCTTTCTGCGTCTTGTATTTTCCCCAGCGAATGAACTTCCTCATTTCCGTCGCCCTCTACTTTGCCGTTGAGAATAGCTGCTATTTGATTAATGGTAAATTTCATTGTCTATCGTTCGGATTAAAATTTCTCTTGATTTTCAGTTTTTCAGGTATTAAAACCTACAAAATTAAACTTTTAGGCCAGCATAGATAATATTTTTTCACGATTTTCCGCATGGCCTTTATGTTGGGCAAATCTGCCGCATTGGCGATGTCTACTACCTTACCCGACTTGGTGAGCACATTGATTTTATGGTCGCCTCCCAGATAAGCCGAGTTGCTCATGGCTCCATGGATCACGAAGTATTTCAGGCTGTCCCGGGCAATGCCTGCGGCGAGTAGATTTCTCTCCACTTTTTCCAACTCGCTCCGCGGCGTCTCCTCTTCATAGAGGTTCACCTTGAGCAATTGCCGGTTGAGGAGCATTTGACAATATGTGCTGAGAACATAGTCGTCAGAATTTTTCCATACTTTTATCGCACCTATAATGTCATAATCATCCAGGTTGGTAAACGCCTCCAGCACTCCAGGATCACCTTCGAGGTTCTGGAGTGAAAAGCTGTTGCAAAGAAAAAGCCTCAGTTCCGATGAAATGTTGTGTTTTGATGTATCGATTTCTCGTGCTCGCTTCACAATCTGAATGAGCATCTTCTCCACGGCCACAGTGGTTTTATGAAAATACACCTGCCAGTACATGAGCCTGCGCGAACTGATGAAATTTTCAATGCTGTATATTCCTTTTTCCTCAATCACCATTTCATCGTTGTGTACATTCAACAGTTTAATGATTCGCTCAGAACCTATCTTTCCCTCAGAGACCCCCGTAAAGAAGCTGTCGCGATTCAGGTAGTCCAACCTGTCAATATCGAGTTGACTGGAAACAAGTTGGCTGAAAAATTTTCTTTTATAGGTATTGTTAAAAATATTGATGGCAAGTTCAAGCTGCCCCTGGTATTGTTTATTGAGTTCGCCGATGATCAGCGATGAAAGCGCCTCATGGCCAATGCCAGGAATGAGTGTGTTTTCGAGGGCATGAGAAAACGGCGCATGGCCAATGTCGTGCAGCAAAATGGCGGCCAGCGCAGCCGTGTATTCCTGGTCATCGATTTCCACTTTCTTTTCCCTAAGCGTATCCAGCGTCTCTTTCATCAGGTGCATGGCCCCCAGGGCGTGGTGAAATCGCGTGTGCAGAGCGCCGGGATACACGTAGTCCGTGAGGCCTAACTGCTTTATCCTCCGCAACCGCTGAAACCACGGGTGATTGATAATGTCGTAGATGAGATCGTTGGGAATAGAGATAAATCCGTATACCGGATCGTTAATTATTTTTTTCTTATTCAAACTTGCTTGACTATTTTCGTTAATCTTAGGGAATGGTATGCTCTCGCGCAAATTCTGTTCGGAAACTTAAACACATTTTATAAAGGAGAAACAAAACTGACTCATGCAAAGATACAACATTTTATGGGCCGACGACGAAATCGAACTATTGAAGCCCCATATTCTTTTTCTCAACAACAAGGGGTACGAAGTAACACCTGTAACCAGCGGCCCGGAAGCCATAGAAGCCTTTGAAGAAAACAACTACGACGTCATTTTTCTGGATGAAAATATGCCGGGAATGACCGGGCTGGAAACACTTACTCACATCAAAAATGTCAATCCTGACATCCCCGTGGTGATGATCACCAAAAGCGAAGAAGAACACCTGATGGAAGACGCCATAGGGTCAAAAATCGCCGACTACCTCATCAAGCCGCTGAACCCCAATCAAATACTCATCTCTGTAAAAAAGCTGCTGGACAACAAGCGCCTGGTATCTGAAAAAACCAATATGAGCTACCAACAGGACTTCCGAAATCTCAGCATGGCTTTTAACGATCAACTGGATCACCGCGAATGGGCCGATATATATAAAAAACTGGTGTATTGGGACCTGGAAATAGGTCAGGGAGGAATGGCCGAGGTGCTGGACATGCAGATCAGCGAAGCCAACCTGAACTTTGCCAAGTATGTGATCGATAACTACGAACACTGGCTTAACGACGCGGACAGCGACCGGCCTCTGCTCTCGCACGAACTCATGAAGAAAAAGGTGCTGCCGGAGCTCGAAGAAAAGAGACCTTTATTTCTGATCATCATCGACAACCTGCGGTACGACCAGTGGAAGATCATCCAAAACCCCATCTCGGAGCTTTTCAACGTCGAAAAAGAAGAAACCTTTTATTCCATTTTGCCCACTACCACAGCCTACGCCCGAAATGCCATCTTTTCGGGGATGCTGCCGCTGGAAATGGAAAAATACCACGCAGACATCTGGGTAGGTGAAGACGAAGAAAAAGGCAAAAATCTCTACGAAGATGAGTTCCTGAAGCGGCAATTAAAAAAGCTGAGGATGGACATAAAATTCAGCTACAACAAAATCAAAAATATTACACAGGGCAAAACCCTTGCGGACACCATAGGCAACTACATGAATAATGACCTCAATGTGATAGTATACAATTTTGTAGATATGCTCTCGCACGCCCGCACAGAGATGGAGGTGATCCGTGAGCTCGCGCCCGACGAATCGGCCTACCGCTCCCTCACCAGAAGTTGGTTTTCACATTCACCGCTGTGGGACATCATACGCAAGCTGGCCGAGAAAAACGCGAAAGTGATGATCACTACAGACCACGGCACCGTGCGGGTGAAGCGACCTTTTAAGATCATTGGCGACCGAAACACAAACACCAACCTTAGATATAAAGTAGGCAAAAACCTGGCTTTTGAAGACAACAAAGTGTTTGTGTGCCGCAATCCCGATGCCCTGCATTTGCCGAAGATCAATGTTTCCTCTGCTTACGTTTTCGCTGTAGAAGATTATTTTTTCGCTTACCCAAACAACTACAATCACTACGTGAAATACTACAATGACACGTTTCAGCATGGTGGATTGACGATGGAAGAAATGATAATTCCGATAATTTCGCTAAATTCGAAAATTGTACCCAAATAAGTAAAGCATAACAAGGGTTGGAAGTTTTTTCGAAGGCAATAGATGATCTGCCGGCATTGGCAAAGCAAATTGTAGACTATGCTGGCGAAGAAAAGATGTGGCTGTTTTTGGGTGAAATGGGTGCGGGAAAAACCACACTCATCCAAAATATCTGCCGGGTATTAGGAGTAGTGGATACGACTACGAGCCCTACCTTTTCTATCGTAAATGAATACAGAGACAGGAATGATGAATCGATCTATCATTTTGATTTTTACAGGATAAAGGACGAAACAGAAGCTATGGACATCGGTGTGGAAGAATATTTTGATTCTGGTAAATTATGCCTGGTGGAATGGCCGGAAAAAATCCCCTCACTGATTCCCAACCAGTACTTGTCCATCATCATTTCTTTAGAAACACAGACATCCCGAAAGATAACTTTGCAACACAATGGTTAAAAATCCGAGACAGGGTTTTCAGGAGTTGGCCAAAGAAAGCCAGCTCTATCCTCAAGAACAGCTTTTGATGGCTCGAAGCAAAAGCAAAAAACTGTTCGTGGGCATACCAAGGGAAATATCATTGCAGGAACGAAGAATACCTCTTACGCCCGGCTCAGTGCGTTTGCTGGTAGATGGCGGCCACGATATCCACATAGAAGCAGGCGCGGGCAAACCCTCCAAATATTCTGACAAAGACTACAGCGACGCAGGAGCAAAGATTGTATACAGCGCCAAGGAAGTTTACGAAGCCGACATAGTGCTGAAAGTAGAACCTCCCACCAAAGACGAAATCGAGTATTTTAAACCAGGAAAAACCCTGATTTCCGCACTGCAAACGGGCAACCTGAACCAGGACTACATTCAAAATCTGAACAAAAAGAAAATTACCGCAATTGCGTACGAGCTGATAGAAGACAAGGTAGGAGGTATGCCAGCGGTACGGGCCATGAGTGAAATAGCCGGCAGCACCGTGATGCTGATCGCCGCAGAGCTCCTGAGCAATTCCGACCACAGCCGGGGTATTTTATTGGGAGGGATCACCGGTCTGCCGCCCACCAAGGTGCTGATATTAGGCGCAGGCACCGTGGCAGAATACGCCGCACGTGCCGCCATAGGGCTGGGAGCCGAAATCAAGATTTTTGACAATCATCTCTATAAGCTTCGGCGCATCAAGCACGCGCTGGGAACAAGTGTATTTACCTCTACCCTTGACAACCTAACCCTTAGGGAAGCGCTTAAAACGGCAGATGTGGTAGTGGGAGCGCTCAGGGCAGAAAAAGGAAGAATTCGCTTTATGCTTTCGGAAGACCTTATTGCCGGGATGAGACCTGGCTCCGTGATTATGGACGTGAGCATAGACCAGGGTGGCTGCTTCGAGAGTTCAAAAATTACGACACACGATTCGCCGACGTTTGTAAAGCATGGCGTAATCCACTATTGCGTACCCAATATTCCTTCCCGCGTACCCAAGACTGCCAGTGGCGCCCTGAGCAATATTTTTACACCAATGCTGCTGCAAATAGCAGACGTGGGTGGACTGGACGAGATGATCTTTTCCTTTAAGTGGTTCCTGCGCGGAATATATAC
>CAYUJK010000069.1:10027-12477 GCA_964444895.1 uncultured Roseivirgaceae bacterium | reverse complement strand
GATTTTTGCATAGAAGCTGTCCTCACGTTCACTATATATATCCCTGCCAGCAAATTTCCAGGCAAGTCCATAATCTCTTCGTTATCAATACCTTTCAGTGTCCTGGAGTAAACAGCCCCTCCATTTTGAGACAGTATCTCCAGTTGGCCCTCTTCAGGCATTTCCATTTTTAACCGAAGCGTATTGCCCAAAAGTGGGTTGGGAAATAGTTCTATTTTGTTTTCCGATTGCCACTGGATATTCACCGATACGGGCCGGAAAGTTTCCGATGTACCGTCGAAGTCGGTTTGCACCAACCGGTAATAGCTAAGCCCTGGCAGTGGCGCTCCGTCGACGTATTCGTAGTTAGATATTTCATTTGTGGTGCCGTTGCCACTTAAAGTCGCAATGGACTTGAAATCGAGGCCATTCGTAGACCGTTCCAGGGTAAAATAGTCGTTGTTAAGCTCAGTGGCTGTTTGCCATTTAATCGTCACTTTATTGCCCTTTGGTGTGGCAGTAAAACTGAGAAGCTCCACGGGCAACACTCCTGAAAAAGTCGTCATATTCGATAAATCAAGAATAGGAGGAGGAATATCGGTTTTCTGGCCATTGATCGCTGCATTGAAACCTGTCATATTCAGCGTTCCCCAGTCCAGCAGACCTGTTCCGGTGAGGTTTTTGTCATTGATATTCAGGTTGTTTCCCACTTCCAGCATTCCGTCCACCACAGTAGCCGTGGTCCCTGAATTTCGCATGGTGTAGTTGTTACCGACGGAAAACGTGCTCGTTTCACTAATATTCACTACCCCTCCCAAATCCACATCGTTGGCAATATTCAAATTACCATCCACATTTATGATGGCATCTGCATTGTTTCCAGTGCTGAGGTTAGTTCCCGTCATGGTGGCGCCCTGGGCTACATTTATCGTAGTAGCAGAAGCCAGGCTAATATTCCCTCCTACTGCCAGCACACCACTATTTACGTTAATCTCCTTGGTTGAACCCCCATTTGTCGAGAGGTTTCCTGATACCGACAAAGTGCCGGTAGAATTGTAATTAAGATCAGAACTGTTGTTGATGGACAAATGACCTCCAATCGATGAATCCTCGCTTCCTGCGATAGCAAGAAGGGCGCTATTCGTGAGTGTCACGTTTCCACCCGACATAAGCGGACCATTTTGAATGGTGATACCACCGCCGGTTACGGAGATGTTTCCACCGGAAGAAACGCCGGAATATGCCGTGATGGAAGAATTATTGCTGGTCGTAATCCATCCACCAACAATCAACCTCCCGTTTTCGATGATCAGGTTAACATCCTGCAAACTCAAATTCCCCGATACGATGAAATCACCCGATGTGATCCTGATGGTGCCCGCTGCAGTATGCGAATAGTTGCCATTGATGGTCGTAGTGCCGTCTACCGTAAAGGTGTTCACGCTCTGGAGGGTCAAATTGCCGGTGGAGGTAAACGTTCGTCCTGTTCCACCGGTAATGCTGTTAAAACCCCTGATTTGATTGGGTGTGCCGGTGATGTTGTGATTGAAGGTAACATCGTGGCTGCCCCAGTTTCCGGGCACATTATTGCCCACCCAGGTAGAACCCGTATTCCAGGCTCCGGCTTGCGCTGTGGAAAAACTGGCCGCCAGAGCTTCTTCACGGTTACCCACATTCAGGTAAAAAAAGGTGACAAAACCTATTAGCGTAGCAAGTGCTATTCCGGCACCCGCGTAGAAGAAAGTATTCCTGAGTTTTACCTTAGGGGATACCTTTGTTTCCAGTGTTCTTTTCATTTTCATCGTGGGCATAGTTCATAGTGGGAAAAATTACCGCTTCACCAGTTTGAATGATTTACTGGCCGATTCGGTTTTCACATTTACAAAATAAATTCCAGCCATCCGGTTGCCCGGAAGGTACATTTCCTCCTCGGTTCTAAAGCCGTCAAGTGCGTGGGCAAATACCTGGTTGCCGTTTTGGTCAACAATCTGCAGACTACCTTCCTCTGGTGAGTCCATTTTTACCCGCAGTGTGCTACCCAGTAAGGGATTAGGGAAAATTTCGATGGCGTTCCCGGTCTGAAACTGTGCTTCTACCGATACGGGCCGGAAGGTTTCCGTGGTACCGTCAAAGTCGGTCTGCACCAGCCGGTAGTACGACAGGCCACTTACAGGCTTGTCATCCATGTACTCGTAGCTCGATGCCTCCTGGGTAGTACCGTTGCCATTGATGGTAGCGATGGCCTCAAAGCCGGTTCCGTCTGTTGATCTTTCAATCGTAAAAAAGTCATTGTTAAGTTCTGTAGCCGTTTCCCAGGTGACTACCACGCCGCCGTTTTCAGGCTTGGCAGCAAAGCTCAAAAGCTCCACGGGGAGGGTGGTGTTAGAAAGGCAGGTTCCTGAAGAGCCGTCATTCCAGTAGTTGTCACATCCGCTGCCACCCACGGTAGCTACACCATTTCCTGAAAACGA
>CAYUJK010000069.1:8327-9927 GCA_964444895.1 uncultured Roseivirgaceae bacterium | reverse complement strand
ATGGCTGCTTTTACGAGTGTTATCCTTTGCTTTACTTTTGGCGCTACTTTGGTCTCTAATTTCATTCTCGTTTTCATAAGTCTACAATTTTCCCCACTTAATAGGGGCAATATCTATTCCCACTGATGAAAACGCTGATTGCGAAGAAATTAAAAGGTTTGAGTTTTAACTGTAGTTCCAAAAATGAACATCCATTCCCATTTTGGGACAGGTGTAGCAAAGGCAGGTGGTAGATTACGATGTATAAAACGCTGAAAATTAGCGTAAAACTAAAAAGCAAGCAGGGCTTTTAACGTGTTAAATTGCATGCAAAATTTGACTTTCTGCCAAAGACCCGGTACGATGCCATGTAAGGTTATCAAGCCATTGCCTCCGTTTTATGATTTTCATATTCCGAAAATACCGGATGCCGGAATGGGGTACGGGTGGCTTAGCTTAATGCCTTCTCCAGGTCGCGGGCCAGGTCATTGACATCTTCTATGCCGACAGAAAGCCTTATCAGCTCGTCGGTCACGCCTATCTTTAATCGCTCGGCCTTTGGCATTTTGGCATGAGAGGTCTGCGATGGCTGGCAAATGATGGTTTCTACGCCACCAAGACTGACTGCCGGGGCTATCAGCTCCAGCGCATCCAGGAATTTACCTGCCCGCGCGCCATCTTTCAATTCAAAAGAAAGCATACCACCAAAACCGCCTTTCATCTGGCTTTTCGCAATTTCATGACCGGGATGGCTGGTAAGACCAGGGTAGTACACCTGCTTCACCTGCGGATGCCCCTGAAGGTATTCTGCCAATCGCATGGCGTTTGCATTTTGCTTTTCTACTCTTACGGCCAGGGTCTTGAGACTCCTCTCGATCAGGTAGCAGTCCATCGCATTGAGACTTCCGCCCAGATTCAGTGCGGTCTGTAGCATCTTTTGTTTAAAACTTTCCTGGCAGATCACTGCTCCGAAGCATAGATCGCTATGTCCACCAAGGTATTTGGTGCCACTGTGAATGACCACATCTATGCCCAGGCCAATGGGGTTTTGGTTGATGGGAGAAGCAAAGGTATTGTCAATCATGGTGATGAGGCCGTGCTTTTTGGCTATCTGGGCCACCATTTTCAAATCGACGATGGAAAGAAGCGGATTAGAGGGAGTCTCGGTATAAATGACCCTGGTGGAAGGGCCTATCTTTGATTCAAATTCGGCAGGATCATTTCCCGGCACAAAATCGTAGCTAATCCCATATTTGGGAAACTCTTCGCTGATAAACTTGAACGTACCGCCGTATATTTCGCTTGATACCACTACGTGGTCTCCTGTCCGCAAGTGCGAGAGCAGCGCGGTAGAGATCGCCGCCATGCCGGAGCTAAACGCCATGCCCGTCTCCCCTTTTTCAAGCCTGGCCAGTTTCTCTACTATTATTTTTTGATTGTCATTATTGTAATACCTCGGGTATACCACTTCTTCATAACCCCTGTAGCGGTTGGCTGTTGAGGTAAAAATAGGTGTATTCACTCCCTGAAATTTGGTTTCGGAGTGGATGCAGTCTGTTGATTTTGAGTAGCTCACTATAAATTATGTTAAAAGAATGATAAATGTGTTTCGAGTGTTTAT
>CAYUJK010000069.1:6674-8227 GCA_964444895.1 uncultured Roseivirgaceae bacterium | reverse complement strand
TCTCCATTAAGTTTGGATATGGCTTCTTTGGTAATATACAATCCCAATCCTGAGCCCTCCACGTTCTCATTAGCCCGGTAGAACATCTTGAAAACATCTTCCAACTGGTCTTCGGGTATACCTACGCCGTTGTCTTCTACGGTGAGGCGCCAGCACTGCTCGTCTACCAGCATGCGACTCACCTTGATCCACCTTTCAGACTTTTTCTTATCGGAATATTTAACGGCATTCGAAAGGAGGTTTCTCAGAATGATTTTCATCCGCTTTTCGTCACTGATCACCGTAAGAGAAGGTGGCAGGGAGTTGTACAGGCGGATATCTTCGTATCCGGGCATGAATTTCAGTGCATCGAAGCATTCGGTCACCATCCTGGACAAGGCGATGGGCACAAGCGTAATTTCCATGCGGCTGTTGCGCGAATATTCGATGAGGTTCTTGATCACTTCTTCCAGCTTTTGAACACTTTCGGTCATGAACTGCAGGTGTGGCAGAATATTCTCATCTTTCGTCTCCAGCCTGGCAATATTGATGAGGCCCAAAATTGACTTCAGGGGCGCTCCCAAGTCGTGTGAAGCGCTGTACACAAACCTGTCAAGCTCCGAAATCGTTTTGTTGAGTTCATCAATGGTTTCGTTGAGTTCCTGCGTGCGGCATTGCACTATTTTTTCAAGTTCTTCATTGATGGTTTTCAATTCCTGATGTGCTTTTTCCAGGCTTTCCCGCTGCTCGTCAATGGTTTCCTTTTGCGTGTTCAGCTCTTCGTTCATGTTGAGCAGTTCTTCATTTTGCGCCAGCAGTTCGTCGTTTCGTATTTTGATCTCAAAATTCTTTTTGTTCAGCTCTTCCTTTTGCCGGGCTATCTCGGAAGTCTGTTCTTTTACGGCCACGAGTAAATTTCTCCTCGCCGCTTCCAGCCTTCTGGACCGCAGCTTCACCACCGCAAAAATGAACAACAAGGCCACCGCGAAAAACACCAGCCGGATGCCGGGCTTCATCCACCAGGCCGGTTTCACAAATACGGTAGCGAGGACAGTTTCCCCGGATCCCTGAGAAAAAAAGGGATAAGTTTTTACACAAAACCGGTACTTGCCCGGAGGGAGATTGGTATAAACAGCTTGCCGCAACGAGGCCGGGAATGACCAGTCGGCGTCGAAGTTCTCGAGGTAGCAGGAATACCGAATGTTTTTTGCCTTAAAAAAATCTGGCGCCGAAAAATCGAACGTAAGGCTAGCCTGGCCATAATCCATCTCAAAAACGGGAATGCCACTATCATCTCTTTTGAGCGCAAGTTCTCTACTTCGATGAAGCACCCGCTCCAGCAGCACGGGCACTTCCACAGTCTCTTCCATAAGTTGGTAGGTATTCAGCAGAGAAAACCCATTCACGGAGCCTGCTATCAAGACCGAATCGGAGAGCAACATTGCGGCCCCGGTATTGAAGATATTGTCTTGAAGGCCGTTGTTTTCATTAAAAACACAGACCCTTTCCGGCTCCCTGGAAACTGCGACAATACCCTGGTTAGTGCCTATCCACACCACGCCCTTTCCGTCTTC
>CAYUJK010000069.1:0-6574 GCA_964444895.1 uncultured Roseivirgaceae bacterium | reverse complement strand
AAGTCAGGCGCCACGCGGGTAAGCCCACTTTCAGTAGCCAGCCATACGTTTCCTTTGGCGTCTTTTTTTATCGCCCAGATGTAGTTGCTGTTCAGGCCGGGCGTATTTTCAGCCAGGAAATTCCTGCGCCTGCCTCCGGGGTCCAGGTAATAAATACCCTGAGAGTAAGTGCCCATCCACAGACCGCCGCGTTCGTCTTTTTCCATACAGAGTATCTTCTGGTCCCGGCACCCGGGGCATTGCGGGTCCACAGGCACCTGCCGAAATGCCCGACCGTTCCACTCCAACAACCCACTTCCGTCGGTACCTACATACAGCGTTTTCTCGTCCTTTACCTGAAACGAAGCGACTGTTTGACTAACGAGTGGCTCATATTTTTTTACCTCGGGCACGAGGTTGCGTATAAAGGCATTCATCCGGTGTGATAAACCAAAACCCTGCTTGTAGGTGCCTATCCAGATATTTTCTTCGCCATCGACGAATATCTCCCGGATCACATTGGTTCTCAATTGATGATTGTCATAATAGTTTTTTTCAAAATGTGTGACCACACCGGTAGACGCATTGATTACATTGATACCACCGCCATCCGTGCCGACCCAAATATTGCCAGAAGCGTCGCGTTCCAGGCACACGATCAGGTCAGATGAAAAGTTACCGTGTGCCTTGCTAAAAACCACCGATGTGCTGTCGTGGGGCCTTAGTAAGTTAAGACCTTTATCCGTGCCTACCACGAGCATGTCTCCGTGGACCATCAAAGCCCTCACCATGTTATGGCTCAAACTCAAGGGGGCACTTTGGGTATGGATGCGTCGGATTGCACAGGATCTACTATTCATAAGATAAACGCCGCTGTCCTGGGTACCTATAGCCAGGGAGTCGGCGCCCAAATGAACCACACGCCTCACTACCAGCCCTTTGGGCAAAATCTTGCTGGCGTGATAGCTTTTCGTGGCTATGTCAAACATCACCAGGCCATTGTGCATCATCGCCAACCACAATGCGTGCCGGGCAGAATCATAGCTGATGTCCAGAAGTGAGGTATTCAATCCATACAAGTGATAGCCAAATGCGTTTTTGTCCGGCAGGTATTCGTTCAGACCGTTCGTGGCTCCCACCCAAAGGGTTTTTTCCCGGTCTTCGACAATCGCATAAATAATATCTGAGCTAAGCGAATATTCCGAAGTATCGGACTTATACACTTCAAAATCATACCCGTTAAAGCGATTCAACCCCCCATCGGTGCCTAACCATACCAGACCCCGGCTGTCTCTGAATATGGTATTAACATTCGCCTCGGACAGACCTTCTCCTACGGAATAATTATTAATGAACAGCTTCTGTTCCAGGTTGTGGATAAGTGGCTGAGAATAAATAGACAGATAGCTCATCACGAGGAGCAACAGGATTGAAAGAATCCTTTTACAGGCAATTCGAAAATGAGGATGCACGGTTTTTATCAAAATTCGGTTGATTGCTTGAGACAATCAATTTAGCAATTTTTTGACACAATGTGCATTGGCTACATTTCAGGACGGCCTACAGGAAAAAAAATCTTGTAATGAAATTTTGAAAAAATGACAAAAAAGAACGCGACTTGGAAAGATACTGGCCACGGGGGCGCACGCAAAGCCCCCTATATGGCCAAAAGACGAAAAATCGTTTTTTACGGCTGATTTACTTGTTCGAAAGATATCTCAACCCTTCTGTTCTTTTTTCTTTCTTCGAGTAGGTCATTAGACGCTACGGGATGGTCATCTCCGGCGGCCCTGATGCTAATATCCAGTTGCTCACCCGCGCGCTCTGACAAATACTGCTGCACCGCCCTGGCCCGTTTTTCCGACAGCGCGAGGTTGTATTCTTTTGGGCCCTGATTATCCGCGTGCCCTTCGAGCTGCAAGCCGGGTACCTCGTGATTTTTTACCAGCGCCAGTACTTCATCCAACACCTTTTCACCGGCAGCATCTATGGCGTAGGTGTCGAAGCCAAAATAGATCGTGAAGTTTCTATTTACAGGTTCCGGCTTTGGAGCGCTTTCTATTACCTCCTCAATTTCTTCTTCCGCTGCTGCTTCAGTGATTTCTGGCTCCTCCTCTTCAGCTTCTTCGCCGCTCGTGGCCACTGCCCCGGGTGCCTGTTCTTTTTTCTCCGCAACAATGTCGAAGGTGTAGATATCCGATTGCTTGGCGCCCCTGTTGCTGGAAAAGAAAGCCCTGTCCTCGTATTCCACATAAAATGCATCGAAACCTTCAGAGTTTACACCTTCTCCGAGGTTTTGTGGCGTTGACCAGCTTTGCCAGGTATCGTCCAGTCGCTCACTCTTGAATATGTCGGCATCGCCATAGCCCCCATGACCACTGCTGGCGAAATAGAGCGTCTTCCGGTCAGCACTTAGAAACGGCGACATCTCATAGCCAGGCGAATTTACCACCGCACCAAGGTGCAGCGGGGTTGTCCATGAATTGCCCTCATTTTTCATACTCATATACAGATCTTCCTCACCCAGCGACTCGTGGCTCATCATCGAAATCAGGAGCAGGTCCTCTTCTGGCGTCATGTAAAAGCCATAAAAATCGCTTAGCGCCTTTACATCCAAACCCAGCTCCCGGGGCGCCGTCCACTTGTTTTCAACTAAAGTGGTGGATACTACACCCCTGGTTCTTCGGGCATGGGGTGAATAAGTATTGATCAGAAACAGTTTGTTCCCATGTTGGTTAACACCGATCACGGCGTTGTTATCGCCATTGTTAAGGAGCTGAAAATCGTTGCTCGCCTTCAGCCACTCACCGTTCTCAAGCGTACTATACCAGATGTCCTGGCCCGCGTTTTTCCCGCCAACGTTTGAGGGATCACCGGTACGCACAAAATAGAGCGTCTTCCCATCTGTAGAAAGCAACGGGTTACTTTCGTCATACCGGGTATTGATATTATCGCTCAATTTCACCGGGACGGAGAGTTTTTTCTCCTGACTCCAGGCCATCGAAAGGCGACCGATAAGAAGTACGACCAATAAATAGTTCTTCGTCATGGGTTTATGTTTTTACAGGTAAAACAGAATAAAGGATAAAAGCCAGCCAGCGGCCGCTACTTCGTCATTTATTGTGCTGTTTTACCACATCGACACATATTTTGAGTGGTTGAAAAGCTGAAGGCCCAGCACCAATTCGTGGCTGCTGCTATTGAAGTCATCCACCCCAGCTGATTTGTACTCATACGAATAGCTGATACGGACTTTATCATTGTACAACATGCCCAACATGCCAATCAGGCTGTTGTCGTTTCGATACGAAGCGCCCATCCAAAACTGGCCTTTGTACTGTACCCTGGCGCCGGCATCCCATACCAAAGGTACAGCATTTTCCAGTCGCACAAGGGCATTAGGCACGAGCTCGAAATCCTGGTTCAAGTAGAACCGGTAGCCCCCCATCACTTGGTGGCGTAAATGGCCATTGCCGGTATGCAGGTTTTCATTGCCACTGATGAGCGTTCGCGTCATTTGCATGGCGCTATAGGCGGCATAGTAGCGCTCCGAATACAAGGCAATACCACTGCTAAGCTGAAAAAACGTTCCCGAAGCTCCATTGGTCAGAAAATTTTGATAGGCCTGGTCGGTGAGGGCATCGCGCACCTCAGCCTTTGAAAAATCGACCTTCGCATTGTATAAAGCCGGGATCACACCAAACGACAGATAGGTGTTGGCACTTACCGGCACGTGCACGGCGTAGTTCAAGTTAACCTCCATCTGCTGGTAGGGCCCCTGCTCGTCGAGATGCATGCTGCCCCCTACCCCATGCTTAATAGTTGATTTTGCCCTGCTTTTCGCTTCGCTGGTTCGGATAGAGCGTTGAAAGCCCGTTTCATTGCCTCCGTTCAAAGCGCCGTAGCCGCTCAGGTAAAGCGTGCGAGGCGCCCCCTGGAAGCCCATCCATTGCTGCCGGTATCCCATTCTGAAATCGAGAAAGTCATTCACTCCCGTAAGTGCCGGGTTGAACGCCGGCATATTCTGGAAATACTGGCTCAGCAGTATCTTATCCTGCCCTTTCGCTACGGTGATAAAGCAGGTGATGATGGCCACTATTATTATATTTTTCATCTTGTTCATTTTTTTAAGTCAGCTAATTTTTCCTCCGATCCATTACTTAATAATCATTACCGTCCCTTTGTATACCCTGTCTTTGGCATCGTTCAGGTTGATAATGAAGTAGTAGGTTCCAAAGGGCAGCACATTGCCTCTGTACATGCCGTCCCATTCGGTGTCATATCCCTTGGAGGCGAAGACTTCTCTTCCTTCCCTGTTGAACACCTTCACTACCGCGCCCGGATGCAACGAAATGTTTTCTATCTCCCAGGTATCGTTTTCCCCGTCGTTATTGGGTGTAAAAGCGGTGGGGATGCTCAACTCCAACTCAGGATCGGCGATGAGCACAAGTGTGAATTCCTTTTCATAAAAAGCGCCCCAACTGTCGGTAGTACGCACACGTATCGACAATTCTTCCCCTTGCTCAAAGTCGTATTCTCCGTTGGTAATCAACTGATTACCCCCAACAGTAAATAGTTGATTATGATCGTCTCCCTCTCCTTCTGCCAGCGAATATTCGTGGATGTCGTCCGCATTTTCGTCTGTAGTGGTGAACACACCTACTACTTCGCCAATGGCGGCACTTTCAATGAAAGTATCGTTGCTTAATGTTATATCTGTCGGAGCCACATTCACCGGATAAACGGTAAGGGTGAAACTCGCTTCTGTTTCCAACTCTCCGTCAGAGACCGTGATGGTAATCTGGGTAGTTCCCGTTTCGTCCGCTGCAGGGGTAAGAACCAGGCTATACGAATCGCCGCTGCCCGACAAAACAATTGCAGAGGCAGGAAGAAGTGTGCCGTTGTTTGATGTGGCTGTTACTTCCAGTGTGTTTATGTCGCTGTCGACATCGCCAATGGTAAATTCGATGGCCTCTGTGGCGCTGTTGATTTCGATCTCCCTATCCTCAACGCTGCTTACTGTAGGCGCATCATTAACGGGATGTATGATGATATTGACATTAACAGTATTAGAAGAAAAATCACCGTCGCTGGCCTGGTAGGTGAAGCTGTCGGTGCCATTGTAATCAGCGTCGGGAGTGTAGTTGAATGAACCGTCTCCATTGAGCGCCAACGTTCCGTGTGAAGGCTGATCAACCACAGTTGCCGTAAGGCTTGTGTTCAGGTCTTCGTCCGTATCGTTTGCCAACACGCCAGGCGCCGCCACCTGAAGCTCCGTGTCCTCATCGGTTTCAAAGTTGTCGGCTACAGCCACAGGGGTATTGTCATTCACATCCGTTACGGTAATTTCGAGTACCGCCACGGCCGATAGATTTCCGGCTCCCTGATCTGTAGCTGTAATTTCCAGCGAATAGCTATCCAGGGTTTCCCGGTCAAGTGCGCCATTCACTGTAATCGCCCCGGTGGTGGTATTGATGGCAAAAGCATTGCCGGTATTGCCAGCGGTGATGCTGTACTGCACCTCTGCATTGATCCCTGCATCGGCATCGGTAGCTTCCACAGTAAATACCGACGTACCTGCCGTCGCATCTTCCGCCACTTCAGCACTGTACGGTGTGCTGGCAAAAACAGGATGGTTGTCATTGATGTCCGTGATGGTTAGCTCCACCATGCTGGTGTTCTGCTGCGAAGGTGTGCCGCCGTCTGTGGCTGTCACCTCCAGTGTATAGCCCGCCATAGTTTCCCGGTCCAGGGCTTTGGCAGTTGTAATCGCTCCAGTCACAGCATCGATAGCGAAGTCGTCATTCGTATTGCCGCCTGTGATACTGTAGCTGATCTGCGCGTTGACTCCAGAGTCATCGTCAGTAGCGGAAACCGTGAGAACCGGCGTTCCTACGGCTACATCTTCGCCAATACTTGCCGAATAGGGCTCACCCTGAAATTCGGGGGCATTGTCGTTCACGTCATTTACCGTAATGGCTACGGTCGTTACATCCGACAGCACGGGCGTGCCTTTGTCGCTGGCTGTTACCTCCAGGGTGTAGCTGGAAGTAGTTTCAAAATCCAGCGCCTGGGCGATAGATATCTCCCCGGTATTGCTGTCGATGGTAAATTTGCCTTCACCGTTGCCATCGGTAATGCTGTATTCGATTTCTGCGTTGATGCCTTCGTCGGCATCCGTAGCGCTAATGGTGGCTATGACAACGCCAACAGCAAGGTCCTCATTGACACTGGCCGCATAAGGTTCGTTTTGGATGATGGGTGCATTGTCGTTTACATCGTTCACGGTAATGCCCACGGTAGTTACGTCTGTTAAATTACCAGCTCCCTGGTCTGTAGCCGTTATTTGCAGGGTGTAGCTGGAAGTAACATTTCTATCCAGCGCATTTACCGTGGTAATCTCCCCGGAATTGGCATCAATGGTAAAATCTCCATTGGTATTGCCGCCGGTGATGCTGTAAAGCACCTGTGCGTTTACGCCTGCATCTGCATCGGTGGCTTCTACCGTAAATACGGAAGCGCCTGTTGTGGCATCTTCCACTACCGATGCGCTATAAGGTGTATTCTGAAATTCGGGGTTGTTGTCGTTGACATC
>CAYUJK010000068.1:0-12634 GCA_964444895.1 uncultured Roseivirgaceae bacterium | reverse complement strand
GAGCGGTTGATTGTCATAGTTTTCAATAACCACCTTCAATTGTTTAGTGAACGGCCCATCCATAAAAAACTCCCCGTCTTCCAACGAGCTAAGTGTGCCGGAAGCCATGGTATTGTAGAAATATTTCCATCCTTCGCGCGAGTACAGGCTATCTGCCAGGTAGCGAATGGAGACGGGCCGGTAGTAATCGATATCTTCCTCCACATCTATCTTTACATAATTGACAGGTACTGTCAGCGGAAGCACAATATCGATTTCCGTCGTTTTGGTTTTTTTGTCCTGGCTTATTTCCACTTTTTTCGGGACGTAAGTGCGGTACCGGCCCTCGGTGGTTTTATAGTCAAACAACCGGGCTTCTACCAGACCGGGGTTCGCGTTGCTTTTTATCAGCAGGCGGATGTACCCGTAGGAAGAAGCAGGAAAAGAAACGGTGGTAAACTGGTAGTCTGTCAGCTGGTTGCTGATGGACACTATCCTGTAATCATCCGCGATGGTAAACCATTCCTGCTGGTCATGGCTGCCTTCCAGCCTGATTTTCCAGTCGAAGTTTTTCTCCTTAAACTGCAGGTAAAGCTGGTTGATGGGTTCGCGCGAAGGCATTTCGAAAGTAAAAAAATAGCCACTTTCGTTATGCGCAGCGTTCAGGAGCGAAAACTTTGCTTCGTTCACAGATATGGATTCCTTTCTTATACGAAGCAGATAAGGTACCTCCAGGGTATCTTTGTTTTCAGCAATGCCATAGATCCTCAGGTCCGACAGGTCATCCGCAATCTTTCCAAAGATTTCATCCGGCAGCTCTATCGTATGCCACTGATCGTCAATGCCCGATAGTTCGCGTACATAGTGGTACTTGCTCATTTGCGCATGCGAAAAGGACGAAACCGCTAAGAAAAAGAGGACAATATTAGTTTTCAGGCTCATCGAAGATTTTTGTTTTTAGTATTTGATATATAAAAAGAATAGCGTTCTTCTTGTCTTAGAAATTTGGTGTTACCGTTTTTAATTTTAACAAATATCTGTCAATTTCGATTAAATTCAAGATTTCAGCACATAACGGTGAACTTGAAAGCGATAGTCGGCAATAGCACCATATCATTCAAATATTCTGTATTTTTGCATCATGAGTTCTAATAGACCATTACAAAAATATCTAAAGGAGCTGGAAAAGCGTTTTTCCCAGGAAATGCCTCGCATCAAAAAAGAAATACAACTCTACGAGCACAGGTTAGCTTCAGGAAAACTGAATTCCAATTCCAAAATCTTCTCTCAGTTCAATGGATAAACCTTTGCTAACCGTTATTGCCGGTTGTAATGGCGCTGGAAAATCCTCATTTGCAAATGCTCTGTCCCCAAAAGATGTGGAGTCATTTGACTATGACAAAGAATTCCTCAGAATTTACAGTTCGAAACCTGATTCGGAATACCGAGAAACAATTTCACATAATCTGGCTCGACAAACTTTGGAAGAAAGTATCAACAAAGCGATTTTATCCAACGCAAACTATACCTACGAAACGAACTTTAACTCATCACCCCTCTATTGGCCCGAAAAGTTCAAGGACGCTGGATATCGGTTGATTCTTTTCTTTTTTTGTTTAGACTCAATTAACGAAGCAAAACGAAGAGTGCAGATACGTGTTGAAAATGGAGGGCATTTTGTCTCCGAGTGGGAGATCGAAAAGAGGTACCATGAGGGCTATCTAAACTTGAACAATCATTGGGACTATTTTCACGAAGTTCATTTATTCAATACTAGCGAGTACGGAAGAAAACCTAAGCATGTACTCTCATTGGTAGACGGAAAGCTCTCAATGCTTAGTAGTTTGCCAGAATTTTTATTAAAAAAAGTGACTAAACTACCATTAGATCAAAGCTGAGGTGATTTAGAGGTATTCCCAATCTTTAACACCCAACAGCTCGCGCGCGTAGCGGTATTCATCCATTTGCGCATACGAAAAGGACGAAACCGCTAAGAAAAAGACGGCAATATTAGTTTTCAGGCTCATCGAAAATCTTCTGTTTGTACTTGTTGTATAAAAAGGAAATCACCAAAAGCAACACACCCAGGGAAACAAAAACCACCGTCTTGGCAATGGTATCCAGGTGAACGATGTCGTAAAAAAACAATTTGAGCAGTGTAATTCCAAAAAGCACGATGGCGCCCACCCGCAAATGCTGTTTATTTTTCCAGATTCCCAGGGCTATCAACGCCAGCGCATACACACCCCAAAGGATGCTCAGTCCCAACTTGTATGACTGGGCAGACTGCCCCATGTCCATCCAATGGATGAGCTCACTGCTGACAATCCACAACAACGACACGTGAAGCAGAAAATCGTAGGCTTTTTTAAAATCTTTCTTCAGAAAATCCTGCTGAATGTACTGGTAGCTGACCCAAAGCAGCAATCCGGCGAAAATGTACGAAACGTACCGGACACCGACGTGGAACCACCCACGGTGGTAGTATTCGGCCAGGTATTGACTCAGGTAGCTGTCCCGAAGCTCGCTCAGGGAGTACAGGCCTTGTACAAGGAATACACCGATGGCGAGCGCGTTCAGGCCGAGGTTCAGCCATGCCAGCTGCCGGTTCTTTAACTTACGGATATTAACCAGGGACAGCGCGAAGAAAAAGAATAGGGAATAATTGATCACCCAAATTGCCCTGAATTTCAACAAGTCATAGTTGCTATGATAATCGGAATAATCCTGGTCTTCCACGGGGATTCTTAGCTCCGAAGCTGCAAAAAGCAGATTCCAGTAGTTGGCTATCTCTAGCCGGAAAGCAAAATAAAGGGTTACGATCAGCAAGGTAGGTACGAGATAGGGAACTACACCAGACAGCCGGCCGAAGGGTCGCTGCAGGGCCACGTATTTTGCGTTCTGCTGTAAATAATAAATAAAAGCAAACGATGCCGCCACTAACAGAGAAGTGAGCAGGTAGATGTTCAAAAAGGGCGCCATGCTGACTTCAAGGTGTGTATGGTGGTATTGACCGTACACCCACATCCAGTCCTGCGCCAGACTCACAAATGCCAGAATGATGAGCGGGTACGCCAGCTTTTCGTAGATAGGAACGCCCTTCGTTCTGCCAATCCAAAACAGCAACGCCGCCTCACCAGCCCACAGCAGGGTAACCCAGTTGCCATCTAACTGCACCGGAACGGAAATGGTGAGGAAGACCAGCACCAGGCCGATGATAAAATAGAGTAAGCTGTGGTCGCCAAGCTTTTGCCGGTGTACCATCATGCTCACTGCAAAGTGGATCACTGCATTTCCGAGTGAAAACAGGCCTAACAGTTGTCCGCCAAACTCATGGCGGTCGAAAATCGAATAGCCGATGCCGAAAAAGATAAATGAATTGGCAAAAAGCAGCAGGATGTCATGCTTTTCAAATTTTTCCTTTTGAAGCACCTTATAAGCCAGAAATGCCGCGTAAAACAGCAGGAAGAACAGGGTGAGAAACACCAGCGCCAGGCCAAAGTGGTCCGAAACCCTGTATTCGAAACCGTACCACGACAAAAAGATGAGCCATGTGAGCACAAATGCGGATACATACAGGGGTTTCCAGTAGCGCTTTACAGCAATGACAAGTATGCCGGTATTGATGATGGCCATGTAGCTGAAGAGCACTTCTACCCTCCCTGAGCCATCGCTGAGCAAAAAAGGTACGGCATAGGCGCCCACCAAGCCAATATGGGCAATCACCTGCCGGTTGTATTGGATAGACGCTAGCACCGTAAACGCCGTGAACACGACCATGAGCACAAAGGTCAGGGCCTGTGGTATCAGGTCGTAAAACCCATAAGCCGCATACGTTATAAAATACAAAATGGCCATGGCGCCACTGAGCAGCACGGCACTGAAGTTTTCGTAATTCTTTTTCAGCTTTATGGCAAAACCCAGCAGGGCTATTCCCGCCAGGTAGCCCAAAATAATCCTCGTCAGCGGACTGATGAGTTGGTGGTCAATGGCATACTTGGCGCCTATGCCCACGCCGATCACGGTGATGGCGATGCCGATTTTGCTGATGAGGTTTTCACCGATGAATTTCTCTACATTTCCTTTGATGTTGGTAGGCAGGCTCCACTGCGAAGCGGCGGGCTTGAAGGTCACTTTTGGGCGCGGAGCCTCCTGCACCCGGGGAGTCGCAACTTCAGCTACTTGTTCGGGCTTTACCGGCTCAGGTGCGGCGCCAGAATGAAGCTTGTGTATCTCTTCTTGTAGCACTTTTATTTCCCGGGAAAAAGCCTCCTGCTTTTCCGTGAGCGATTCCAGTTTTTGGAGGAGCTGGTTGATTCTATCCTGGTCTTGGGCCATATTGCTCTTTTTGAAAACAAGTGGCCTAATATAGTATTTTTTATTCTCTGATAATTTGCCGGAGGATAAGCTTCTGATTTTTTGGGGATTACCTGTGGGTAATAGCGAAAAACATGATTGTTGCAAAAACGAAGATTCCGATAATTGAAGTCAGCATATTTGGCTCCATATTTAATTCTTTAAATTAACCCGGATTATTCATCACAAAGCATATTTTTCGAAACAAGATTCAGGTAACCATTTGATTTCAAGCTGTTTAGTTTTAGGGTTAACCCCGATAAGCACAAAATACCGTTCCTCAATTCTGAGGAATAAACTAAATTGGGCAGAACGCTAAATTGGAAAGTATATTACTGACAGTCAGTGTTTTGTGCGGTTTCGGCTGATGACGTTTTAGTCACAGTCTGACAGCATCGTCAGACCCGAAGGGCGAAAAATTCCGTGAATTTTTCGGGTTAATGGGTACCTATTTGAATGCTGAAGTGAAACTGAGCCTGAACCGGAACGCATATACTACTACCTCTGTAGCTGCTTTACCGTTAATGATGATCCATCGGGACTCCAGCCCGGCTCGCCAAAGGTGTACATAAAGGCCTCGTACAGGTTTTTAGATTTTTTAATGTCCCGCCAGATATTGGCATACTCATGTGTGACAATCACAAAAGGGTTATAAGAGTCAGGGTCATGCACGACACCATATTCAATCTCAATGTTTTCATCATATTCTTTCCATGTACCAAAAATTTTATCGAAAATGTTTAAATAACCGCCATGGTTCTTATCAAGATACTCCAGGTTTTTGGCATGATGTACCTGATGCTGTGTATGGGTGTTCAAAAATTTTTCTAAAAAACCAAGTTTGGGTATAAATTGGGTGTGCAGCTGAAACTGCCATAATGCTTCTATACCTAAGCATACCAAAACCATTTCCGGATGAAACCCTATCGCTGGCAGCCACATGTAAAACAGCGGTTTGTAGAGCAGTGTAAACCAGCCATTTCTAAGGCCTGTTCCCAAATTGAAATGCTGAGAAGAGTGGTGCACAATATGCGCTGCCCACATAAATCGTACGGTATGGTTAAAGCGGTGCAGCCAATAGTAACTAAAATCATCTAAAAACTGACATATAAGCCATACATACCACGCCCACCCGAATGATTCATATCCCATGATGTTGGTCCTGACGCCATTTATCTCGGGGTTAAAAATTTCATATACAATATAAAAAATAGAAGCAGCAGAAATCAGCTTAATTGCCGGGCCCAGCAGCACCGAACCCAAACCCATAGCGGAACTGGCCAAAAGGTCTTTCCATTGATATAATTTCTTGCCGTGTGCGTGACTGTAGGTCAGTTCTACTATCACTAATACAATAAAAAGGGGGACGCCCCAAACAAGTGGATTTACAAATTCAAGATTCAAAACGGGGGTACTATTGAGTTAAGCATATAGACAACACTGCAAGCCGGTTTTTGGTTTTGAGCCACAATTAAGGATTTATAGTTTAAGCATCAAAACCTGGGGTAATAAATTTGCCTCTGGAACGCAAAGGCTATGATGAGTGGGGATTAGAAAGTACTAAGCTCTCCACCTGCTCAAAGCCATGCCTCGCTGGCAGATGGGACAAGCTGCAAACCCATAACAACGACCCCATTCGATCAGGCCTTAATTTTCTATAACCCATTCACCTTCTTGTAGAATTCCTCGATGTTTATTGGATGGTCGTGTAATTCTAGGGTTCTTGCGACTCTATCCAAAAAGTTGAGACCATCTTCAAATGTTTGGTTGTTGGTAAGTGGGATGTTAATGTTCAGAAAATTGTCAAAAACTATTGTTGACAGATATAACTGCTTTTGAACAGCTGGCAAGTCAGGAGTGTCAAAATGCCACAATAGAAAATGCTTATTCCCAACTGGTCCAAATCCAGCCTTTTGATTTTCAATATTCATTTGGAGCTCTTCATTGAAATAATTTAGTTCATAGTTCATATACTGAATGAGAAAGGATTTCTGCACTTCTAGATCATCGATATCTTTGTTGTTAGGATTTTGGAAATCAATTGTAAAGAGTTGGAGAGTCCAGGTATTATCCACTAGTACAAAAAAGTTATCACCATTTCCCACTGGTTCAACCTTCGCTGTGTCAAGGTGAAATATCAGAGAATTAGAGTCGTTCGTGAATATCAAGTATGCACCTGTTGCTGATTCGACTACAGCCTTTTCATATCCCTGTTGAGCAAATGACGAAAAGGGTGTTAGAAGTAAGAGTAGTAGTGTCTGCTTTCCCATATTGTGCAATTTGTTAATTGAGATTCAATTTCTTTATACCTGAAACAACTCCCAGCATTCGGTAAGTTTAGCATTTTCAAAACCACTGGATTCTTCTCAAAAATCAACGTCTGGAATTTTACTGCAGAAAAAGCTCCGCGGTTGATTAAAAAGTGTGAACTTTTTCTAGAGTAAAAACCTTTTCGTCTAAAGCATGTCTGCTTTTAGTAAACCTTAACACCAAAGCGTCGGGTGATAAACTTACAATTTTCCATGTGCCCATTTCTTTATCAGATAATTTGTCCAAAAAATAGATTCGCTTTCCATCATTGGTCAAGTTCCACTTTACCGTCTCATCTCTACGGTAATATTTAATATTCATAGAATCTGCCTCAATTTCTAATCGTAGGGTCCTGTCACTTGCCTGAAGGCCGGGTGGTAAAGGCGAATTTGAAGCGCCATTTTCAATCTCCTTCCATTTTCCATATAAATCTGATGGATTAATGATAGAATAAGTAGGTTTCAAAACGATTTGCTTTTGATTCTGGGCAACGTGAATCAGTGTTAATTCACCGCTCTGACTGATGTTAATAAATCTCAAAGGAATAATTGCCGAATGTATGTTCAAAAAACTAAACCCATTGAGATAATTTATTTCCCACTTTCTTATGGGTGAGTTTATGTCATACTCTCCCGTACTAATTTGAATCGAATCATTGATAAAGCATATACTATCCTTGAAATCGAAGTATTCAGCCACAAATGACTTTCCTGCAAAGTCTTCGTTTGTTGAATAGCATTTTAGTTCTGGGTTTAGCTTCCCAATAACAAGATAATCATTCCCAATTTGTTTGCTTTTCAAAATGAGGCTATCCCCGAAATCTCTCACAGTAAATTTTATTTTAGTGCCGTTTTTGAAGGATAAGTGAGAATTTTTCAAATTGTACGTGCCTTTTTGAACTATAATTTTACTGTAGTCTGCCGTAGACAAATCCCCAAATGTTACCCAATGGAAAGTGTCTTGTTTGAAGTCTATAAAGGTGCGGAAATTTGACGTAAGGGATTGAGGCAAACCCGTTAGATACCATGTGCCTTCAAGATGCTTTGATGGCGAGCAGTTTATTAGAAGGATAAGATTAGCTAATAGCAATATTTGTCTCATGATTGTTTAATAAAAACTTGCGATTGTCAAGCCATTTCATCAAAACCTTCTTCTGTCATTTCTTCCAGACATAGCTGTATGCCTTTCTCAAGATTTTTTCTTAGTTCGTCTCGAATCTCTGATTGTTTGCGATCCCCGGGGAGGTCAATTACGATACCAACATAATAATCAGAATCCTTCTTTTTTTGATTTGAGCAGTAAACAAACAATTCTTCATAAAATCAAAGATAAACATCTCATCCAGCTCTTGAAACACTTTCACTTACAACCTTCTATTTATTTCATTAGGCCAATAAGGGCTAATACCCACATCCCGATCCACTACCAGCCGCCGCTCAGTGCTCATATTCACCAGATTGCCACGTCAGTCTCTTATTGTCAACCGACCTGTCCGCAGCAGGCGGGCTACCGATGACGTGTAGCGTGCTTTTTGAATCCGAAGGATTCCCATGTTTATAGCATAAAGGCAATTGGAAGAATACGACCCCGTCGGGGTCGCACCCACGATGCTCAATGTGTATCTATAAACATTCCACACCTTCAGCGTGGTGACCAGACAAATATCAACATCATCCTTTTTTGTCCGTTTTAGCAAAAATGTCCTGACTCGGAATGACTGGAAAGGAGTGACTGCCACTGCCTCCTGCGGCTGCCTACTACTCCTAACTCCCCACTTCCGGCACTCGCTTGATCCTCGGGTCGGTGAAGATGTCCAGCTCGTCGCGGCTGGTGCTGGAAAATTCGGAAACGATGGCGCCCTCCCTTCCGGCCTGAAACCAGTGGCGCGTGTTGGGGGGAATGGTGTATTGCTCGCCGGGGTGTAGCACGATCTCGTGAAACACAGTGAGGTACTCCCTGCCATCCGCGGGAATCTGAGCACGGATGGGGGCTGCTTTTTCTCCTTCTACATACAGGAACACTTCTCCCATCCGGCAGCGGAACGTTTCCATTTTACCGGGGTCGCCGCCCACGGGCGGGTGCAGGTGCTCCGGGCAGGTTTGTCTGCCAAAAAGGATAAGGTCCTTGGCGCAGTAGCGCTCATTATTGGTATAGGTGATCAGTTGCAAGCCCCAGGTGTGGAGCTGGCCCAGCCCAAAATCGGCCACCTCGAACTGTTCTACTTCTTCCCGGGTCAATACGATACCGGCTTTGGAAAGCATTTCCAGCGACTTCCGCCGGGCTTCGTCATATAGTTTTTTGGGGATCATCTTTTCTTTTCGGAATTGAACACAGTGTTAAGTTAATTCCTTAAATCTGCAAGGTCAACCCTATTTGAATTAACTGCAAGCAAAAAACCCGCGAGGTTTATATGGCAAGATTAATTTACAATTGATTGACTATCTGGCTAAAACCTTGCGGGCTTGCGGATACAAAGGTAAACCTACAGGGAAATCGCCTTTAAAAATTTTAGCCATCAAAAAATGTTCTTTTTATGAACATTCCCCCTGCCTTTGCCGGCAGGCAGGCTAACCCCTTTCAAAAGGGGACTAATGGACTTTTTTAATGACTAAAATTTCAGTAAAAAAGCATCTCTAAGTTTAAAAGCGATTTCCCTGGGTAAACCTATAAGGTTTTGAAAACCTTATAGGTTTGGGTTTGGACTATCATCATGATGCAGGGTATTCGCTTTTCCAACTTCTTCTTCCCCCGATTCATCCCCTTTATTCCACAACTCTGCAAATCTTTTTTTCTTTCCGCACGGAGAGTATGGAATTTTGGCTACATCAAATTCATAAAGCAATGAAAAATCTATTGTCTAATTTTCAGCACAACCTTTTAAAAGGGATCATATTCACGATCATAGTCTTCGCAAGTTCAATAAATTCCTCTGCCCAAACGCAAGGTAAATGGGAAAGCTACCTGACCGCCCTCCCCAAAAACCTGGAACTAAGCGAACCTTCCCCACAGCGGTACCGCGTTACTTCCGACTACTACAATGGCGATGTCTACGGGAATTTCTTTGACAAAACAAGGGTTATGGGAGAATACACCCGCGGGCTGAAGGACGGCACGGTGAAGTGGAACAAGGTGAGCATAGCCCAGGGAAAGACGCGCGATGGCGGCTATGAAAAGGCCATGCCGCAGCCGTACATGGAAGATTTTACCTACTTTCCGTCTGATAAATTAATCGAAGCGGAGGCTTTCACTACTTTTCCACCCAATAGCTTCCATACTAAAAACCTGGTGTGGGATGTGCTCGGCATAGAGGGATTTGCCTGGCACTATTTCGACTCTTTGCAATTAAATGTTCCGTTCAAGGCCGCCGCTTTCAACGGTGAAATACAGCTAACAGGAGAAGGTACCTTTGAAAACCGGAATGTCCTCCTTACGTGGACGGGCATTTCGCGAATGAACGGCGATGTATGTGCTTTGATCGACTACCGCACCTTTGACAATCCACTGACCATTAAAAATGACTACATCGACATCAAAGGTCGCAGCCACTACTGGGGCACGATCTGGGTATCGCTGGCCGACAAGCAAATAGAACACGCCGTGCTCTACGAAGATGCAGTGATGGAAATGAAATTTGCCGGCCAGGAAAATACGCAGCTGGTAGACGTAACCCGCGAAATTGTTTTTGAGAAAATAGTTGATTAGCGTCCGTCCATCAAATCGTCGGACCGGAAAGAATAAAAGAGAAAGGAAAAATTCCTATAATCCCCTTTTGAAAGGGGTGTAGCCTGCCTGCCTTTAGATTTACAGAATAGAAATCGGTAGGCAGGGGGTATGTCAGCTTAAAAATTCATTTTTCCTTTCTCTTTTTCGGACTTTAGAGACAAACACTAGTTAAATTCACCATCATGGCAACCAAAACCTGGATCAATCTTTACCTGCCCCCGAAAGTGGCTTACCATGTCAAAATTGTCATTGGGGGGGTGTTCGTTACCATGTTTTTCAATACAGTTTGGGGCGGCGCTCCTTTCGCTGAGGGTTTTTGGTACATGGTCATTGTCATGACGCTTCAATTGGAGGTTTTTATGGCGATTGCAGCCAGGATGTTTGACATGGGTAGCCTCAAGGCACGCAAAGGATACAAAGGGGCGATTATCAGTCGCCTCCTTATCTTCTACCTGGTGGTGCTGGTTATCGCCTTTGGCTTTCTGTTCCTTGTGCTTTTGGTGAGTTCCTACGTCCAGGGCGGAAGCCTTTCAGAAACAATACGCTATTTTATGGCCACGGAATTGAAATCCTTTTTGATATCCTGGCTCATAGGGGTGAGCCTTGCCTCTCTATTCTTTTTCTATATGGAATGGAGCCATTCGCTGAAAAGAGAGCAGAAGCTGCGGGAGGAAAGGCTCGTCTTTCAATACGAAACGCTCAAAAGCCAGGTAAATCCGCACTTTCTGTTCAACAGCCTGAACACCCTGTCGTCGCTGGTGGCGAAGGATGGGGAGCTGGCCAGTGAGTTCATTTCTAAATTTTCTTCCATCTATCGCTATATTCTTGAAAACAGGGAGCGGGATCGGGTGTTGCTCAGCGAGGAAATCGCTTTTGTAAAAGATTATTTTTTTCTGCAAAGGATCAGGGACGAAGGCAAAGTGGATATGCAGATCACCATCGAAAACCCGGATCGGTACGAGGTATTGCCAATTTCGATCCAACTGCTGGTAGAAAATGCCCTGAAACACAATGCCGCCACTAAGGAAAGCCCCCTGAGCATCAAAATCGTTTTAGAAGAAGGACACCACAGGATGAGCGTAGAAAATAACCTGCAGAAAAAACAGTCGCTGGAACCTTCCTCCAAAACCGGCCTTAAAAATCTGAAAGAAAGGATTTCGCTGATGACAGGAAGAGACCTTATTGTGGAGGAAAGTCCGGAAAAATTTGTTGTCAAATTACCCCTGATCAAAAAAGACCATGCGAATACTGATCATTGAAGATGAACACCTGGCCGCCGAGAAGCTGGAAAAAATGCTGCTGAGCCTGGATACTTCCATACGAGTAGCGGCGAAGTTGCAGTCGGTGGTGGAATCGGTGAACTGGCTGAATGAATACCCTGCGCCCGACATCATCTTTATGGATATCCAGCTCGATGACGGCATTTGTTTCGAAATATTTGATGCCGTGAAGATCACCACGCCGGTCATTTTTACCACCGCTTACGACAGCTACGCCATCAAGGCCTTTAAGGTAAACAGCGTTGACTACCTGCTCAAGCCCATTGATAAAGCGGCGTTGGCCGGAGCACTTGAGAAGTTCCGTTCGCTTTATGAAAAAGAAAAGCCCGACGCAAAAGTACTTGGACAATTGCTCGAAAAAATGGCGATAACCTACAAGACCCGCTTTTTTGTGAAAATCGGCAACCACTTCCACTCTGTGCCCACGGAAGAAATCGACTGCTTTTTCATTCGCGAACGGGCCGTTTTCATAAAGACTACAGCCGGGAAGAATTTTGACGTAGACTATTCCCTCGATCAAATCCAGAACAAAGTGGATCCCGAAAAATTTTTCCGAATCAACCGAAACTACCTGGTAAATATTGACGCCATCCGGGATATCTATAGCTACTCCTCCAGCCGCCTGGGCATCAAGCTCAACATGCTGGATCACCTGGACCTGATCGTGAGCCGGGAGAAGGTGAATGATTTTAAAAAGTGGTTGGATAGGTAAGGGAACCTGTAGTCATCAATAATTTTTAAAAGGCACTGATTTGATTTACATTTTAAATTCGGCATTTAAGATTTCAAAGATTATCTCTTTAAGCCCGGGTAAGTCTTCCATAACTACACTCCATATTTTATCCATTTTGATTCCGAAATGCTCGTGTGTTATTACATTTCGGAGCGCCCGTACACTATGCCAGGGATAGTCATATTTTCCTAGCAAAGCAGAATCTACATGTATTATGGCTTCTCCAATAATTGAAAGCTGAAACAATACAGCT
>CAYUJK010000067.1:5124-12693 GCA_964444895.1 uncultured Roseivirgaceae bacterium | reverse complement strand
CGGCAATGGATAACTCCCTGGATAAAATAACATTGATTATTGAAGGATGCCAGCTATCTATTGCAGTTCGGCTTCAGCCAACTGCCAATTATCTGAAAATAGACAAAATCGGCAATTAGTCGCCAAAAAATCAAGGCATCATCACAAACACCACTTTCTTGGTCTCAAAAAATTCCTCCCGGAAGTAATCGCTCAGCGCATACTCCTTCCACATATACCGGATTTCGCCCATTTCCTGTTCCAGGTCGCCGCCCTTGAGGTAGTAAATGCCATGATCGACGCCCGAGGCAGATTGGTCTTTGATTTTGGGATGCACCCACTGGCAGAAAGGCTTCATGCGGGTAACGGCCCTCGAAACCACGAAATCAAACTTTCCTTTTACCTTCTCGGCGCGGTTGTGCTCGGCAGTCACGTTTTTCAGGCCCAATGCCTTCACTACTTCCTCCACTACCTTGATCTTTTTCCCAATGGAATCCACTAAATGGAATTGCGTTTCGGGAAAATAAATGGCCAGCGGGATGCCGGGAAAGCCACCTCCCGTGCCTACGTCCAGTATCTTCATTCCGGGTTGAAATGGAGCAACTTTGGCAATGCCCAGCGAGTGAAGCACATGCTTAACGTAAAGTTCGTCAATGTCTTTGCGCGAAATCACGTTGATTTTAGCGTTCCAGTCGCTGTAGAGCGACCATAGGCTTTCATACGAATGCTTCTGGAAATCATTCAGTTCGGGGAAGTACTTCAGGAGGATGTCAAAGTTTGGGGGCATAAAATTATTAATTCCTGTAAATAAAGATACTAATCTCAATATTCATGATATCACAAATTTGAACAAGCTCCAAATCTCAAAAAAACAATCCACAAATAATACTCAAAAGATCAATACCCGAAATTCCAAACCTCCCTCCGCCAGGTTTAGAATTTGACTATTTAGAGGATTGAAATTTATTTGAAATGTGAGATTTGTTTTTTTGGTGCTTGGCTGCAGCCTGCTCCATCCTCCTTTTCCCTACTCCCCGTTATATGTGCGGCTTCTTATCCTTCACAAGGTCGTACATGAGCTCGCGGGCCCGGTGCAGTTGGGCTTTCACGGTGCCAAGAGGTGCTTCCAGCTCCTGCGCGATTTCTTCGTACGAAAGCTCATCGAAATACCGCAGTTTCACCAGGCGCTGGTATTTGGGCGGCAGCTTATCCACAAAAATCCGCACCAGTTCGATCTTCTGCGACTTAATAGCTTCTTCCTGCGGGTTCAGGTTTTTTTCGTCTTCCACGTCAATGGTAATGCTGGCGCCGTCGTCGTCTTTAAAAGTAGTGTTGAGGCTCATGGTGTCGAGCTTCTTTTTGCGGATAAAGTCGATGGCGTTGTTGGTGGCAATTCTGAACAGCCAGGTGCTGAAGGTGTAGTCTTTCTTGAATCGCGCCAGATTTTTAAAAGCCTTGGCGAAAGCCTCTATTGTCAGGTCTTCGGCGTCGTCTACATTCCGTACCATTTTTAGGATCATGTGGTATACGGGCCTTCTGTATCGCTTCATCAAATCGGCATAGGCCTGTTGGTCTTTTTGTTGCACAGCCATATCGATGAGGCGGAAATCCTCAAGCGCTTTGCTGGAAAAGTTCTTATTTAACTCCATCTGACTTTTTTAGTAAACCTGACTTTCAGACCGACTGAAAGATAATAAAATATGTAAACAACATCCAAGAGGAAAATATTCCAGGCGCCCCGGGTATCGTTTAGCTTTCGTCGGAAAGCGATATAGTTGACCAAGAATAGTACCATAGCACTACCAAAACCCGCTAACGTGAAAATGGGTTCGAATTCTGCCACAATAACCGGAAGGAATGTCAGCCAGAAGAGCAATTTGATGAAATACAGCCAGCCCAGGGCAACCCGGTCTTTAAATTTATAATATTTGCCTACTGATAAATGCCGCGTCTTTTGCACAAAAAATTGCTCCCAGGTTTTCTTCGGTTTCGAAATGGTAATCGCCTCCTTATCCAATACAACGGCGGTATTGCTTTTTTTAGCATTTTTATTTACAAATAAATCGTCATCACCGCCCAGCACTTTCTGGTAGCCTTTGAACCCCTCCACGTCCAGGAAGAGTGATTTGCGGTAGGCCATGTTGCGTCCTACGCCCATATACGGGTTTCCCAGGCAGTAGAAGTTGAAATAAGTCATGGCAGTAACAAAGGTTTCGAAGCGAATAAATTTGTTCAGAAAGCCTTTGGCACGGGCGTATGGGGAAAAACCCAATACTACTTTGATAGCTGGATTTCCGAAAGGCCTGGCCATTTTGGCCAACCAGTTTTCACTTGCTGGCGTACAGTCGGCATCGGTGAACAGCAGCACATCGTTTTTGGCCGCTTTCACCCCCAGGGTAATGGCATATTTCTTTTCATTTACATGCGGCGGCGCCTCGTCAATGCGCACTTGCTTGATTTTGGGCTCCTTCAATGTCAGGTCTTTGATGTACCAATAACTCTCGTCAGTAGAACGATCGTCTACAATGATCACTTCATAATCCGGGTAGTTTTGGTTCAATAATTTAGGGATCAGGGTTTTGAGGTTTTCCAATTCGAAATGAGCGCAAACCACTACCGACACGGGCCCGGTGTATCCGTCAGAAGTCTTTTTTTGAAATACTGTGAATAAGAATCCTGAGAGGTGGTAAATGCACAGAACTGCCGCACAGGCGAGGAAGACGTACCAGGTAATTAACAGCATGGGTGAAGATTGAATTATCGTATCCAAACCTACATAATTTTTTTGCTTTCGCTAAAAAAGAACGCTTCTCAAAACAAAAAATAATGTAAGTTCCTCGCGGCTTTTCTATCCACGCCGGTTAGCGGGCTGCATAAATGCGCTGGGAGGAGACTAATCACCAGATAATTCCTTTACTTTGTGCCACTATTTTAATGCCTGATGAAGTTTACGATAGAAGCCAATGACCAGCATTCCGATGCAAGAGCTGGAGTTTTGCAAACCGATCATGGCGTAATAAACACGCCCATATTTATGCCTGTGGGTACAGCGGGAACGGTGAAGGCTGTTCACCAGAGAGAACTGGAGCAGGATATCAAGGCCCAAATTATCCTGGGCAATACGTATCACCTCTACCTGAGGCCCGGCCTGCAGCTCATCGAAAATTGCGGGGGACTTCACCGGTTTACCGGCTGGAGCAGGCCCATTCTCACCGATAGCGGAGGCTACCAGGTGTATTCGCTGGCCGACAGCCGCAAGATCAGTGAAGAAGGCGTTCGGTTTCAGTCGCACATAGATGGGTCGAAGCAGTTTTTCACGCCGGAAAGCGTAATGGACATTCAGCGGACCATCGGCGCTGACATCATCATGGCATTTGACGAGTGTACACCCTACCCATGCGATTATTCGTATGCCAAATCGTCGATGGAAATGACGCACCGCTGGCTGAAGCGCTGTGTGGAGCGGTTTCGAAATACAGGGCCGAAATACGGCTATTCGCAGGCGCTCTTTCCTATCGTGCAGGGAAGCACCTATCCAGAACTGCGAAAAATATCGGCAGAAGCCATTGCCGCGCACAATATGGAAGGCAACGCCATCGGCGGACTCTCCGTGGGCGAGCCGGCAGAAATGATGTACGAGATGACGGAAGAAGTATGTGGCATCCTGCCAAAAGACAAGCCGCGCTACCTGATGGGGGTGGGCACACCGGAAAACATACTGGAGTGCATAGCCCTTGGGATTGACATGTTTGACTGCGTGATGCCCACCCGAAACGCGCGAAACGGAATGCTCTTTACTACCGAGGGGATTATCAACATTCGCAATGAAAAGTGGAAAGACGATCTGAGTCCGATAGACAGCGGACTTACGCACTACGCGAGCAACTTTTACTCAAAAGCCTACCTGCGTCACCTGGTGATCAGCAAGGAAATCCTCGGTGCGCAAATCGCCAGCCTTCACAATCTGGCGTTTTATTTGTGGCTGGTGGGCGAAGCAAGAAAGCACATTGTGGCGGGTACGTTTGCAGAATGGAAAAATAAAATGGTAAAAAAAGTATCTCAAAGACCGTAGTTGAATGAAAACACTGGATTGGTACATCATCAAGAAGTTTCTTGGCGCCTTCTTTTTCATCGTACTGATGCTGGTGACCATCGTGTGTATCATTCACCTGACGGAGCAAAATGAAAAATTTATCGAAAGCAGGCTTTCTGCTGCTGACATAGCCGGCTATTACGTCAACTACGCGCCCTATATCGCCAATATGCTCACACCCATTACGGTGTTCATTGCCGTAGTATTTATCACTTCAAAGCTGGCCACCCACACAGAGATCATAGCCATGCTAAGCAGCGGCATCAGCTTTTTGCGAATCATCAGGCCCTACCTTATCGGCTCTACGTTTATCGCTGTTCTGTCGTTCTTTCTGAGCGGGTGGATCATTCCCAACTCAAACAAGGAACGCATCGCCTTTGAAACCCAGTACTTAAAAAAAGTAGGCACCAGTTTACGGGAAAATATTCACATAAAGGTAGGGCCGGAGTCGTACCTCTATATGTATAATTTCAATAACCACTCCAAGGTAGGCTACGACTTTACCCTGGAAACAATACGGGAAAATGATCTGGCAGAAAAGCTGTATGCCCGTCGGATAGAATGGGTGGATACCCTGGAAAAGTGGCAACTGAAAGACTGGACCCTCCATTCGTTCAACGGCGCCCAGGAATCGTTCTCTTCTGGCGAAGCGCTGGATACCATGTTGCGGATTCATCCCAAAGATTTTGACACGGACTACCTGCTGTTTGAGTCGCTCACCCTCACGGAACTCAACCAGAAGATTGACGAACTGGCCCTGCGTGGCGCCGATGACATTTTTATCTACAAGATTGAAAAATACATCCGGCTGATGTCTCCTTTTACGGTTATCATTCTCACCTTCATCGGGCTGTTCGTGGCGTCAAAAAAATCGAGGGGAGGATCGGGGTTTCAGATTGCCCTCGGTTTTTTCATTGCGTTTATTTTTATCATCCTTTACACATTTTCGCGTAGCCTGGCCGAGGCGGGATCAATGAATGAAATAGTGGCGGTGTGGCTGCCTAATATTATTTTTACCGTGGTAGGGTTCTTTCTATATAAAAATACGCCGAAGTAATGAATCAAAACCCAACACGGGCAGACTTCCTGCACCTTCACTTTGTGGTATTGGTTTGGGGTTTCACGGCCATTCTTGGAAAGCTGATCTTGCTTCCGGCCGTAGAAATGGTTTTTTACCGTACCCTGTTGGCTTCCATAGGAATATGGGTGTATGCCAGGTGGAATAAAAAGCTTCTGCTGTACGACAGCGCCACCATCCTGAAGCTGCTTTTGATAGGCTTTTTGGTGGCCGCCCACTGGATACTCTTCTTTCTGTCGGCCAGGCTTGCTACCATCTCCGTGTGCCTGGTGGGCATAGCTACTACGGCCTTCTGGACCAGCATTTTGGAGCCGTTGCTCACCAGGCGGCGCTTTCAGTGGGTAGAGGTGGTGCTGGGGCTAAGCGTCATTGCCGGTATCTACATCATCCTGTATTATGAATTTGAAATTGCACTGGGCCTGCTGGTAGCTATTATTTCGGCCATCATTGCCTCGATATTTACCATATTCAACAGCAAGATGGTAAAGAGCATCAATCCCTTTGCTGTGGCTTTTTATGAGATGTCCGGCGCCACCGTAGCCATTGCGCTTTTCTTCCCCGTGTATGCCTATTATTTCACCGACGGCGCCGGGCTTCAGTTGAGGCTCGCAGGCTGGGACTGGCTTTACATTTCCCTCCTGGCATTTGCGTGTACTGACTATGCCTACACCGCTGCGGTGCATCTTATGAAGAAAATTTCGGCCTACTCGGTCAACCTTACAGTAAACCTGGAGCCAGTGTATGGCATATTGCTGGCCGTACTGATTTTTAAGGATGAAGAAGTGCTCACCATCCAGTTTTACATCGGCGCATTTATCATTATCCTATCCGTATTTTTGCATCCAGTGCTGAATAGAGTGCTTTTCAACATACGGCAGCGGCAGGCCAAACCAAGATAAATTACTCCCAATGCGACCACTGCCCTACAAGGGAGTAATGTACTATCGGGTAAAATTATTTTTAAGAATTTCTTGATGAAAACTATATCTTTGCGTGAACTTCTATTTTTATAATTGAACTTTGCATTAATTAATACAGGTTTATGGGCAGAATCATAGCCATTGCTAATCAAAAGGGAGGCGTGGGCAAAACGACCACAGCAATTAATTTAGGGGCGAGTTTCGCTGCTCTTGATTACAAAACGCTGATCGTAGATGCCGACCCTCAGGCCAACTCCACTTCCGGCGTGGGGCACAATCCGAAGGAAATCAAAAACAGTGTTTACGAGTGCATGGTGGGTGAGGTAAGTGCAAAGGACTGCATATTGGAAACTTGTCAGAAAGACCTCTACTTGCTGCCCAGCCACATAGACCTCGTAGGTGCGGAGATAGAAATGGTAAACCTGGAGAGCAGGGAAGAAAAAATGAGGAATGCCCTTGTGTCTATTAAAGATGACTATGATTTTATCATCATAGATTGTTCACCTTCATTGGGGTTAATTACCATTAACGCCCTTACTGCTGCCGATTCGGTGCTGATACCCGTGCAGTGCGAATATTTTGCCCTTGAAGGACTGGGTAAACTGCTCAATACCATTCAGATTATTCAAAAGAGACTCAATAAAAACCTCGCTATCGAAGGGATACTACTCACCATGTACGATGTGCGGCTGCGGCTGTCAAACCAGGTGGTAGATGACGTGAAGTTGCACTTTAAGCAAATGGTTTTTGAAAACATCATACCAAGGAATATCAAGCTCAGTGAATCGCCAAGTTTTGGGGTTCCCGCTATTGTTCATGACGCCGAAAGCAAAGGCGCTATCAGCTACCTGAACCTGGCGAAAGAAATATTATCAAAAAACGAAATAGGCTAAGAGCGGCACGACTAAAGCAATCAGCAATCAACTGGTATATCTGACGTTTTAGTTGCCAAAACCTGTCCCGGCCATGATTCGGGAGCTTGTTTCGGGAGGTTCCGTCTGCTTGACGGCTGTCAGAAAAGACGGGGCTTACGATAGAAAGAACAGAAAATAAACAGATGACATGTCCGACAGTAAGTCAAAGAAAAAGAACGCTTTAGGGAGAGGATTGGGTGCGTTGCTGCAAGACAGCAGTCCGCAGCAGGAGGAAGTCAGCGTATCGCCCGTAAGTGCGATCAACGAAATTGATGTCAGGAATATAGAAGTAAACCCCTTTCAGCCACGTACCGATTTTGATCAGGAGGCGCTTGAGGAGCTGGCGGAGTCCATAAAGGTGCAGGGTATTATTCAGCCTATTACGGTGAGGAAACTTGCCGACGACCAATACCAGTTGATTTCCGGGGAAAGGCGATTGCAGGCATCTAAGCTGGCGGGCCTGGACGCGATTCCTGCTTTCGTACGAACGGCCAATGACCAGCAAATGCTGGAAATGGCACTCATCGAAAATATTCAGCGGGAAAACCTCAACGCCATGGAAATAGCCCTCAGCTACCAGCGCCT
>CAYUJK010000067.1:2080-5024 GCA_964444895.1 uncultured Roseivirgaceae bacterium | reverse complement strand
CCGAAAAGCCTGCAGAAAAGACGAAGCCGCAACTCAGCTACGAGCTGAAAAACATCCAGGAGAAGCTGTCGTCGCATTTCGGTACCAAAGTTGTGTTAAAAGCAGATAAAGGTAACAAGGGAGAAATCAGCATCCCTTATGTTTCTCATGAGGATTTGAACAGGATCCTTGAAATAATCAATTTTTAACGCTCCGATGAACTATTTCAATAGTGCCATTCTGCTATTGCTTCTATGGGTTCCGCTGTCTTTGTCGGCACAAGATGATGACACTAACCGGGTAATCATCAATAGTACTGACGACATCGATAGCCTCAATCGAACGGCAACTATTATCAACACAGATACGCTCGAAAATAAACCTATACGCGCCACCATGTACTCAGCCATATTGCCGGGGCTTGGGCAGGTGTATAACGGCAAGCCCTGGAAAGTGCCCATTGTATACGGCGGCTTTGTGTTTTTTGGCTACTTGCTGAACCTGAACCATCAGAGCTACAAAGAGGTGAGAGCGGCCTTGTTTGCCGCCCGCGATGGAGACCCCCGCACCACGATAAAGCCCCCGCTGGACCGCATCAGCGAGGAACGACTGGAGCGAGGTAACGACACCTACCGGCGAAACCGCGATTTTGTGATTATCCTCACGGCGGCCTGGTACCTGCTCAATGTAGTAGATGCGCATGTAGACGCCCACCTTAATGAATTCACTATATCGGACGATCTGTCGCTGAACATAAAACCGTCTGTGGAGCAGGTGTATTTTACCCGAAACTATGGAGTAACCTTAACGCTAAACTTTTGAATATGAATATATTAATTCTTGGGTACGGAAAAATGGGCAAGGCTATTGAAGAAATAGCGCTTGACAGGGGGCACACCGCACCCCACAAGATTAACATAAATAACACAAACGCCTTAAAATTTATCGACCCACGGTCCGTGGATGTGGCCATAGAATTCAGTCAGCCCGATGCCGCCTATGACAATATTTTGTATTGTATCGAAAACAATATCCCGGTGGTGAGCGGTACCACGGGATGGCTGGAGAGGAAGCCGGAAATCGAAAAACTCTGCAAGGAGAAAAATGGGGCTTTTTTCTATGCATCGAATTTTAGCCTGGGAGTGAACCTTTTTTTCAGACTCAATAAATACCTGGCTGCATTGATGAAAGGCCAGCAAGACTACGCCACCGGGCTTGTAGAGATACACCATACGGAAAAGCTGGATTCGCCCAGCGGAACAGCCATTACCCTGGCGGAAGGAATTATGGAAGAAAATCATAAATTCACATCCTGGAAGAATGAGGAGGAAACGGAAAAGAACACATTGCCGATAGTGTCGCTCCGGGAAAAAAATGTGCCCGGAACCCATATCGTAAAATACAAATCGGAAATTGACGAAATCGAAATAAAGCACACAGCGCACTCCCGTACGGGGTTTGCCCTTGGGGCGGTGCTGGTGGCTGAATGGATTATTGGGAAAAACGGGGTGTTTACGATGGACGACTTTTTAGGATTTTAACACAGTATAATAGAAGAATCATAGCTATGAATTTTAAATTTTGGAAAAAATCATCAGGTAGCGGACAACCAAAATCCGCCACGCGCGAGTGGATAGACGCCATCGTGTTTGCAGTAGTAGCCGCCACCCTGATCCGATGGGCATTTTTAGAGGCTTTTACCATTCCTACGCCCTCCATGGAAAAGTCCCTTCTTGTAGGCGATTTTCTCTTTGTGAGCAAGCTTCACTATGGGCCTCGAACGCCTAAAACACCTTTGCAGATGCCCCTTACTCATCAGAAAATATGGGGAACCAACATCCCCTCTTACCTCGACTGGATACAGCTACCTCAATACCGCCTGCCGGGTATTTCGGAAGTAAAGCGTAATGATGTAGTGGTATTCAATTACCCGCTGGAGTTTCATTATCCGGTAGACTTGAAAACCAATTACATAAAGCGATGTGTGGCCGTAGGGGGAGATGTTTTGGAAATCAAAGACAAACAGGTGTTTGTCAACGGGCAATCTGCGGAAAATCCACCCAGGATGCAGCTTACCCGGCGGGTAACACTGGCCCCCGGAACCGAGACGATCAACGAACGGGTGTTCCGAAAGCATGATATTTCGCGTTGGACGTTAACCAACGATGGTTCTTACGTGGTATGGGCTACAGACCAGGCAGCAGAGTCCCTGGAAGCGGAGACATTCATTAATTCAGTGGAGATACTAACTCGTTTTGAACCCGACCAGGCAAACCTCGATGTGTATCCCCATAACACTAACCTCTTCCCCTGGAACGAAGATAATTATGGTCCCATTAACGTGCCAGCCAAAGGCGCCACTATTCCTATCAATATGGAAAACCTGGCTTTGTATGCGTTTGTGATTCGCAATTATGAAGGGCACGACGATGTGAAAACTGACGCGGGAAAGCTGTACATCGATGGCCAGGAGGTTACCGAGTACACCTTCAAGCAAGATTACTATTTCATGATGGGGGATAACCGCCACGATTCTGCCGATTCGCGGTTTTGGGGATTTGTGCCTGAAGATCATATTGTAGGAAAAGCATTCATCATTTGGTTTTCCTGGGACAGCAAAGGCGAGTTTTTCCAGAAAGTCAGGTGGAACAGGCTTTTCAACCTGATCAAATAAGAAAAATTAGATAGGGTATCGTCATCGTCTGTACATCAAATCCGTATCCTATATTTATTGACTAAGCGAATTATAAATGCATAACGAAAAGGTATTTGATCCTATAGAAGACGCCATCGCCAGCATAAAAAAAGGCGAAATTGTCGTAGTAGTGGACGATGAAGATCGCGAAAATGAAGGTGATTTTGTTTGTGCTGCGGAGTGTGTAACGCCTGAGATCATCAATTTTATGGCGACACATGGGCGCGGACTGATATGCGCCTCGCTCATTGAAGAAAGATGTGAAGCACT
>CAYUJK010000067.1:0-1980 GCA_964444895.1 uncultured Roseivirgaceae bacterium | reverse complement strand
CACATGGGCGCGGACTGATATGCGCCTCGCTCATTGAAGAAAGATGTGAAGCACTGGGTCTGGAGCTGATGGTAGGTGAAAATACCGCCGTCCACGGCACACCTTTCACGGTTTCGGTAGACTTGATAGGTCCCGGTACAGGCACGGGAATATCAGCCGATGACCGGGCCAAGACAATACAGGCCCTGGTGAATCCGGCTACGAAGCCCGAAGATTTGGGTCGCCCGGGGCACGTTTTTCCTCTAAAGGCAAAAAAAGGTGGAGTGTTGCGCCGTGCCGGACACACCGAGGCAGCCATAGACCTTGCCCGGCTGTCGGGTTTCTATCCCGCGGGAGTACTGGTGGAAATAATGAATGAAGATGGCACCATGGCCCGGCTGCCCGACCTGAAAAAAGTAGCCCATAAGTTTGGCATGAAGTTGATCTCCATCAAGGATCTGATTGCCTACCGCATAGAAAAAGAAACCCTGATAGAGCGGGTCACCGACGTAGATATGCCCACTCACCATGGTGATTTTAAGCTCACCGCTTATCGCCAAATTAACGGAGGAGATATACACCTGGCACTTACGAAAGGCACCTGGGAAAAAGACGAGCCGGTGCTGGTACGGGTACACTCGTCGTGCGTAACGGGCGACATTTTTGGCTCGTGCCGCTGCGACTGTGGCCAGCAGCTTCATGGCGCTATGGAAATGGTGGAGCGTGCCGGGAAGGGCATTGTGCTTTATATGAACCAGGAAGGACGCGGCATAGGCCTCATCAACAAACTGAAAGCCTACAAGCTGCAGGAAGAAGGCTATGATACGGTGGAGGCTAACCTGAAGTTAGGCTTTGATATGGACCACCGCGACTATGGTATCGGGGCACAAATTTTGCGGGATTTGGGCGTTAGTAAAATAAAACTGATTTCGAATAACCCCAAAAAGCGTGTCGGTTTGATGGGCTACGGATTGGAGATTGTAGAGAATGTGGCGATAGAGTTTTCTCCCAATGAGCACAATGAACGATACCTGAAAACGAAGCGCGACAAAATGGGGCACGACATCCTAAAACACATTCGATGATGAAGTTTCGGGTTTTGCCATTGTTTTTAGCCATTTTACTACTGCCAATGCTGGGTTATTCCCAGGAGTTTCCTTCAGAACTTTGGCACGAGGGGAAGGTGGTGCTGTTGGAGAGTGACACCATAGCCGGAAAAGTGAAATATGATTTTGAAAATGACCTGGTGCAGGTGAATAACGGCTATACCGTGAAAACCTACAGCGCCCGCAAGCTGTTTTATTTTGAAATATTTGACGAAACGGCGAAGAGTTACCGGTATTTCTATTCCCTTCCCTATGGCTTACAGCAGTCAGACTATGAAGCGCCGGTGATTTTTGAAGTGCTCTATGAAGGCAAACTTACCTTGCTTTCGCGCGAGCACCTTGTGGCAGAAAATGTCACCCCAGCGCAATATGGTTACTATTACTACCCTATGGGACCGTCGTACACGCGGATCCGGCTGGCCTATCAGTTTTATTTTTTGGAAGAAAACGGCGCCATTGAACGATATAATCTTAAAAAGAGAGACCTGCTGAACCTCTTTGGGAAGAAGCAAAAGGAAGTGAACCAGTATATGAAAAAGAATCGCCTTCGGCACGACAACCTCCGGGACCTGGTGAGAATCACCGCCTACTACAATGCGATCATTTAGCTTTAATCCAGTTTTATTCTTATGTCAAAACCTTTGATCCTTGTTACTAACGACGACGGCATCAATGCTCCCGGGCTACGGCTGTTGGTATCATTAATGCAGCGGCTCGGCGAAGTAATCGTGGTAGCACCCGACAGTCCGCAGTCGGGTATGGGACACGCCATCACCATAGGCAATACCCTCCGGCTGAATGAAACGGAAGTTTTTGAAGGCGTGACGGCATATCAGTGTTCGGGCACACCGGCAGATTGCGTGAAGCTGGCAAAGAATTTTGTATTGGAAAATCG
>CAYUJK010000066.1:10340-12931 GCA_964444895.1 uncultured Roseivirgaceae bacterium | reverse complement strand
TTTTTTTGCGGCGCAAAGGTATTAAATCCTGAAAGAAATGCCGTTTGGGTTTATTTAAATTTTTCCAGTACCTGGTTCACCAGGCTCTCATCTTTACCACAAGGGTCGCCATCCTCTATCTTTTTCCCACAGTAGCCGCAAGTGGCTCCTTCTTTGTTCAGGAAAGGGCTTTGCGACGCACACGTGCCTTTGAATTTGCCGTCTTTGATAAGCAACAGACGAACGGACATCAGTATGAAAAACAAGGCTAAAAAGCCGATTACGATCAATGCAACTGCCATAATTTCAAATTTTAGTGCAAAGTTACTCTATATTTTTTAAAACGACTGACGGTGTGAGTTGTTTGAAGGAAGAAATATTTGTTGCTGGTAGGTGGTGATCAATTGTCGTCCCCTTCAGGGGACGGAAACAGAATTCTAAATGCTTAGCGCTTCCGCCCTTTCAAAAGAATTTTTTGTGTTATTGCTTTGAAGAAGACGGATACTTCATCTTTATTTTCCTAATTTGGATTGTTGCTCTTCAGCATGCAAAAAACTACCCTTAAAGCCCAAAATCCAGGAAGTAGTAATTGGTTTTTTCAAAAAAAGAAATTCATATCTTTATGAGATATTAAATAAAAAAGGCACAGAATGAGATTTCAACAAAGAATATCTGTGAATCCGGAAGTACTGCGCGGTAAACCGGTAATAAAAAATACGCGAATATCAGTGGAATCCATCCTAAAAAAGCTCTCTCAAGGGGCCAGCGTTGATGACCTGCTTGCTTCCTATCCCAGGCTGGTTAAAGAAGACATTTATGCCGCATTGGAATATGCTTCGCTTAGGATTGCTAACGAAGAAGAATTGCATTCCGGAGCATGATTTTGGCAGATGAGAATTTAGATTTGATCATTGTTGATGCTTTAAGAGCTCATAACATTGATGTTTATTCCATTTTTGAGTTAGATAGAGGGTTGACTGACAAAGAGGTAATTGATCTCTCTAAAAAGCCTCCTAGAATTATACTTACGGAAGACAAAGATTTTGGAGAGTGGGTTTACGCCCATAATGAAAGGGAAATTAGCGTAATACTCCTCCGCTATGATTATGCAGAAGTACGCGATATAGCCTCAGTAGTCGTCAACCTAATAAAAAGTAAAGGAACCGAATTGTTCGGAAAATTCACGACCGTTACAGCCAATAAAGTGAGGGTTAGAAAGATCAAATAGAAATCGCAAAAAACCAACCCCATGCAACGAAGAAAATTTTTACAATCCGCATCCCTGTTTACCGGCGCCTTGTTTATTAGTCCATCTCTTTTAGCGCAGAAAAAAGGCGGCTCACTCATGTCGGTTACGGGCATTCTCTCCCCAGGAAAAATGGGCAATACCCTTATTCATGAGCATGTGATGGTCGACTTTATTGGCGCCGACGAAACCGGTCCGCACCGCTACGATGCCGAAGAGGTTTTTAACAAGGCCTTGCCTTACTTACTGGAAGTAAAAAAAGCAGGCTGTACCACTTTCGTGGAATGCACTCCGGCCTATATAGGAAGAGATGTGAAAATTCTAAAGCGCCTCGCCGAAGCCAGCGGGCTCAACATCATCACCAACACGGGCTACTATGGCGCAGCAAAGGAAAAATACCTGCCCCGACATGCTTATGACGAAAGTGCGGAGCAGTTAGCCGAAAGATGGACCAAAGAATGGCGGGAAGGAATCGAGGGCACAGGCATATTCCCGGGATTCATTAAGACTGGTGTAGACAACGGCCCCCTGAGCGGCGTTCAAAAAAAGCTTTTGAAAGCTTCGGCTCTTACGCATTTGTCCACGGGCCTGAGTATTTCTGCCCATACCGGAAACGGAGAAGCGGCATTGGAGGAATTTGCCATTATCCGGGACAGTGGGGTGGACGCGAGTGCCATGCGTTGGGTACACGCGCAGTTAGAAAAAGACAAACAAATTCACGTTCAGGTAGCTAAAATGGGAGGCTGGGTAGAGTTTGATGGCATTAGCCCTGAAAGTTTGGATGAGCACGTTGATTTTGTGAAAAACATGAAAGAAAACGGCCTGTTGCACCGAACCCTTGTGTCCCATGACGCCGGATGGTACCATGTAGGCGAGCCGGGAGGGGGGAACTTTCGCCCGTATACAACCCTGTTCGAGGCATTTATTCCCGCACTCGAAAGAGAAGGATTTACACAAGGGGAAATCAATCAACTGCTTGTGGAGAACCCCCGGGAAAGCCTGGCGATTTGGGTGAGGAAGAGTTGAGGGTTCAGTACCAAGTCCGCTACAACTTCTCGAACAACACCTTGTAAAGACTGATCATGCTGATGAGGTCCCTTTTGCTGACTTTTTCCTGTGAGGCGTGCGGTTGTTCTTCCGGCGCTCCCACAAAACACCAGTCGATAGGGTAGGGCGACATTTGGATTTCCCGGCCATCGCTGGAGCCCGAGCCCTCTACTTCTACCTGGAAGTTTATCTCACTTTCCGTGGCCAGTTCAATGATCTTGTCTACAAAGCTCCTTCGGGGTATGTGCCTGTCGCGCAGTGAGATAGCTACACCCTCATCGAAATGCACGCCATCAGTCACCCAGGTGATATCCGAGAT
>CAYUJK010000066.1:0-10240 GCA_964444895.1 uncultured Roseivirgaceae bacterium | reverse complement strand
GTATTAACCACATCGGGGCTACCAATGGGAATGAGCTGGTTTTCATAACGCACCATAAATCCCGTAGTGTCCATGTGGGCGATAGCCGCTACGCCGGGCTTGCCAAACCTCAGCATCACGCAGTCCTGCAACTCCGGCCCTTCTATGATCTCTGGTTTCACCTTCCAGCGATGCCGGTTATCATTCACATATTTCAGAATGAAGGCCTTCATGGCGCTCTCTTCTCCCGAAGGGGAGTGCACCTGGCACAAGTCTTTTAGCAAATCAAACATCAAAAGCTTTTTTTTGCAAAGGAATAATAAATCTGTCATCCAAGTGGTTGTTAGATGGATATTTTAAAAAAATGTTTGTCTAAAAAATTCAATTTAATTGTATTATTTTAGCCCACTTTAATTACAGCGCTGATTTATGTTTGCAACCATTTCCCTACTTATAGTAGGTTTGATCGTTCTTATTACCGGTGGTGACTATCTTGTAAAAGGCTCATCAAACATTGCCCTCCGGCTTCATCTTTCACCGCTTGTTGTTGGGCTAACCATCGTTGCGTTTGGTACATCCACACCTGAGTTGCTCATAAGCATCATATCAGCCACTAAGGGTAGCCCTGATATCGCCATGGGCAATGTCATTGGCTCCAATATTTGCAACCTGGCGCTGGTACTGGGGGTGACGGCTGTTATCCATCCGATCAAAGTAGGCACAGCCAGCATCCGCATAGACTGGCCTACCACCATGGGAGTGTCCATACTGCTGTATCTTTCTGTGAGGGAGGGATTTGTGGACAGCTACGAAGGAGTGCTGTTCGTGGCAATCATGATTATCTACCTGTTTCTGATCATCCGCAAATCGCGAAAAGATACAAAACTGGCCAATGCCCTGCTCAAAGACACAGATATTCCCGAGGCGCCCTCCCGCCCGTTATGGAAAGATGTGCTGTTTATACTCATAGGATGTACTGGGCTTTATTTCGGGTCGGAGTGGTTCGTAGGCAGCGCGCAGACGCTTGCTTTTTCCTTTGGGATAGAAGAGCGGATTGTGGGGCTTACCGTGGTGGCTATCGGTACTAGCCTTCCCGAATTGGTTACTTCCATAGTGGCTTCCTACAAAGGACAAACCGACCTTGCGCTCGGAAACCTGATGGGTTCCAATATTTTTAATATCTTATCGATATTAGGCATTACCAGCATTATTAAGGAGATCGAGGTACACGATCAGATTTTGGACTGGGATATTATTTGGATGCTTGTCATTACATTGCTGGTATTGCCGCTTATGATTTCGAAAAAACAAATCGGAAGGATTGAAGGTATTATACTATTGTTGGTCTATATAGGATATATGTACTCTTTGGTCGTATAACGGAATGATCTCCGAATTGGGCAGTTACCTTATCGTTTACATCACCAGTATGTTTAAGTTTATAGCGGGGCCAGTAATCGCTGCAGCCCAGGGACTTAACTTTCTCGAAACGGTGATTCCTACCATATTGGGTATGATGACGACCGTCGTGTTAATTTCATTTTTAGGTCCTGCACTCAGAAACATGTGGTATCGAATATTTGGCAGAGCTAATAGAAAGATATTTACCCGTAGGAACAGGAGATTCGTATATTTGTGGAGAAAATATGGCGAATTTGGGATATCTTTTCTTACGCCGGTAGTCTTTTCGCCCGTAATAGGCGCCCTCGTGGTGGTAACCCTCGGTGGCAAAAAGCGAAAAATCATTTCATTTATGTTTTTCAGCGCGTCTTTTTGGGCTTGCACCCTGTTCTTTCTGGGAGAAACCGTTTTAAGGCTTTTTTCACCTTTATTTTAACCAAACGAATATGAATTCATCGTTTTACAGCAATCTGCTCATCATAGATATTGAGACGGTATCGGCACTGGCCGACTACAGTGAACTGCCCGACCGGTTTCGCCAGCATTGGGATAAAAAATCAACTCAAATTAAAAACGAGGCTGAGTTGAGTACCGAAGACTTGTACTTCAGAAGGGCCGCTATCTATGCCGAGTTTGGCAAGGTGGTTTGCATTTCGGTAGGTTTTTTTGCTCCTTTGGAAAGTGGCGAGTATCAACTCCGCATCACCTCGTTTGCCTCTGATGACGAGCATAGGTTACTTACGGACTTCAAGAGCTTGCTTTCGAAATTTGACCAACGACAACTGAGATTGGTGGCGCACAATGGTAAGGAGTTCGATTTCCCCTATATATGCCGAAGGATGCTGGTAAATGAAATTGCGCTGCCGGAATGCCTTCAAATCAACGATAAAAAGCCCTGGGAAATACGTCATATTGATACGATGGAACTCTGGAAGTTTGGCGACAAGAAGAATTACACATCCCTCGATTTACTGGCTACGCTCTTTGATATCCAGTCCAGCAAGCAGGAAATAGATGGGAGCATGGTAAACGAGACTTTTTATCGGAAAGGCAATCTGCCCCTTATTGCGGAATATTGTATGCAAGATGTAGTGGTAACGGCGCAGCTCTTTTTGCGCTTGCATTTGGCTCCATTGATCAAGGAGGAAAACATCACATTTGTTTCCGCGGAATAAAACATCACGTTTCATTGGCACAGCAAAAAATACTTGAAGTAAAGAACCTCGAAGTTTCCTTCCCCACCGGCGGTGAGGCTGCAAGGGCTGTGCGCAGGATTAGCTTTGATCTGCACCAGGGCGAAATAGTCGGTATAGTAGGCGAATCCGGCTCGGGTAAGTCGATCACAGCGCTCAGCATATTGGGGTTGGAGCCAGACACGGCAAAAGTATCATGCGATCATATCCGCTTTCAAAGCAGGGATTTCGGTGAAATAAACCTGCAGGGGCTCAGTGAGCGCAAATTCAGAAAAATACGGGGCAATGAAATCTCAATGATTTTTCAAGAGCCGGTGTCTTCCCTGAATCCGGTGTTTACCTGTGGCAACCAGGTAAGGGAGATGTTTTCCGTTCACCGGGGCTTTTCCCGGAAAAAGGGCCGCGAGGAAACACTGAAACTATTTGAAAGGGTAGGCTTGCCGGAACCAGAAAAAATTTACCACTCCTTTCCCCACGAAATATCGGGTGGGCAGGCCCAGCGAGTGATGATCGCCATGGCCATGGCCTGCGATCCGGCGATTCTCCTGGCAGATGAACCGACGACTGCGCTGGATGTTACCATTCAAAAAAACATTCTGTCTTTAATGCGCAGTATGCGCGATGAAACGGGCACTTCCATCATTTTTATTTCACATGACCTGGGGGTGATCGCTGAAGTGGCAGACCGGGTGTTGGTGATGTACAAAGGTGAAATAGTGGAGGAGGGCAGTATTTGGGAAATATTTTCCAACCCGCAGCATCCTTACACCAAGGGTTTGCTGGCCTGCCGCCCGAGGCTGGATATCAAGCTGAATGTGTTGCCTACTGTGAGTGATTTTTTCAGCGAAGATGAACAGGGAAACATGCAGGAGGTGGCACCTAAATATAAGTCCGTAGGAGAGGCGCTCATCGCCAATGCCGAGACCAGGTCTGAACTCATCCGCAAAAGGATGGAGGTGATCCAGGGCGGGCCGCTTATCAAAATTCGCAACCTCAAAAAGTATTATCCTGTAAAAAAGGGATTTTTCAGAAAAATAGCCGGTTTTTCCAAAGCAGTGGATGGCGTGAGTTTTGACGTCTACCCGGGCGAGACCATTGGGCTGGTGGGCGAGTCGGGCTGCGGAAAAACCACCCTCGGCAGAACGATCCTTCATCTGATAGAAGCAACAGACGGCAAGGTGTTTTTTGGCGGACAACTCCTCAATCACCTCCCCGACACCAGCTTGCGGTCGCTGAGAAAAAACATCCAGATCATTTTTCAGGACCCCTACTCATCACTCAATCCCGCGCTTTCCGTGGGCGAAGCGATCATGGAACCCATGCGGATCCATAAAATCCTGGGTAGTGACCGCGAGAGAAAAGAAAAAGTAATGGAGTTGCTGGAAAAAGTAAACCTTAGCCGCGATCACTTTTACAGGTACCCGCACCAGTTTAGCGGCGGCCAGCGCCAGCGTGTGTGCATTGCCAGGGCGCTGGCGGTGGAGCCGAAATTCATCGTATGCGACGAGTCGGTCTCGGCGCTTGACGTATCGGTGCAGGCGCAGGTGTTGAACTTGCTGAACGAACTTAAAAAGGAATATAAATTCACGTATTTGTTTATTTCGCATGACCTGTCAGTAATTAAATTTATCGCCGACAGGATTTTCGTGATGAAGGATGGTAAATTGGTGGAGATAGGATATCCCGATGCCATATTTTCGCGGCCAAAACATGAATATACCCGAAAATTAATTGAGGCTATCCCCGACGTTGACCTTGAAAAAATCAAGAGGGCAGCGCTTATGAAGAAAATTGAAGAAAGAAATTGACATGACAAAGAAGAAAAAAACAAAGAAAATATCGAACAATAAGGCTTTTGAACTGCAATCGACACTGGCGGCGTTAATCAAAAAAATGAAGCCACCCTACCCGGTAAAGCAGATCATCAAAAAACTTGGTGTAAAAGACCAAAAGTCTAAAAAGCTGGTTCGCAATCAGTTGAAGAACCTGAACAGAGACCATGCTTACGCGGTAGATGAGGGCGCAGTGGGCTCCGGCAGGTTTGTCACAGGAAGAGTAGACTATGTGAACCCGCGGTTTGCGTACATCATTTCACCCGATACAGATACCGATGTGGTGGTCAAGAGCAACAAACTGAATTTTGCGCTGGACGACGACCTGGTGAAAGTGAAGCTGCTGCCTGCCGGAAAGCGAAAACGACTGGAAGGGGAAGTGGTGGAAGTATTAGAGCGCCACAGAGACCAGTTTGTAGGCAAAGTGCAAATCAAGAACAATTACGCATTTGTAATTCCCGACTTCAGGAAAATGCATTCCGACATTTTTGTTCCCAGCCACAAGATCAACAAAGCAAAAAAAGACGACAAGGTGCTGGTGAAGATAACTGCCTGGCCGGGCCCCAATAAAAACCCCGAGGGCGAAATTCTGGAAGTGCTGGGGCAATCGGGTGAGAACGAGGCAGAGATCCACTCCATCATCCATGAGTTTGGATTGCCCTACAAATTTCCCACAAAGGTGCTGGCACAGGCCTCCAAAATAAAAGAGGATATTATCGAAGAAGAAGTAGCCCGCCGCGAGGATTTCAGGCAGGTAACGACCTTTACCATTGACCCGGAAGACGCCAAAGATTTTGATGACGCCCTGTCATTTCGGGTGCTCGAAGATGGCCACTACGAGGTGGGTATTCACATTGCCGACGTCACCCACTACGTGAAAGAAAATGGTGTGCTCGACCAGGAGGCCAGGCATCGCGGCACATCTGTATACATGGTGGACCGCACCATACCCATGCTGCCGGAGAAACTAAGTAATGAGTTGTGCTCACTGCGACCGCATGAAGATAAATTGTGCTTTGCAGCCGTGTTTACCATGGACAAAGACGCCCGGATAGTGAAGGAGCGTTTTGGCAAGACCGTTATCCATTCCGACCGGCGCTTTACCTACGAAGAAGCACAGGAAAGAATAGAGAATATCAGCGGAGATTTTTGCAAGGAGCTTACCCTGCTCAATGAGCTGGCTCTGAAGCTGCGCGTGGAGCGTTTTATGCGTGGCTCAATCAACTTTGAAACAACCGAGTTCAAATTTGTGCTCGACGAAAAGGGCAAGCCTTTGGAGACATACCCGAAGATAAGAAAAGATGCCCACAAGTTGGTAGAAGAGTTTATGCTGCTGGCCAATAAGCGCGTGGCAGAGTTTGTTCACGGCCGCAAAAACCCAACTTTCGTGTACCGTACACACGACTATCCAGATCCTGAGAAGCTGAAAGTTTTTGCCGTATTCGCGCAAAAATTCGGGCATAAGCTCTACCTGGAAGAAGCGGCGATTTCCAAGTCGCTCAATAACCTTATCGAAGACATCGAGGGCCGTCCTGAGCAAAACGTGCTCCAGACGCTCGCCATCCGGTCAATGGCCAAGGCCAAGTACACTACCGAGTCCAACGGCCACTTTGGCTTGGCGTTTCCTCATTATACGCACTTCACCTCGCCTATCAGGCGCTATCCCGACATGATGGTGCACCGGCTGCTGTTTCACTACCTGAACAAGGGGAAAGCCCCCAGTACAAAAGAGTACGAAGAAATGTGCCTTCACTCCAGCGAAATGGAAAAGCGTGCGGCAGATGCTGAAAGGGCTTCCATCAAATACAAACAGGTGGAATTCATGGCTGAGCGGGTTGGCGAAGAATTCGAAGGCATTGTGTCAGGCGTAACGGAATGGGGTATTTATGTGGAAATTACAGAGACCCATTGCGAAGGGATGATTCGCCTGTCTGACCTGGACGACGATTACTATTTCTACGACGAGGAAAACTACCGGATTGTGGGCAAGGCTTCTGGTAAGATATTTACCCTGGGCGACGACATGGTGGTGAAAGTAGCTGCAGCCGACATTGATAAGCGTACCATCGACCTGGAGCTGGTAGACCACAAAAGAAAGGTGTAGCCGGGGCTATTGCTCTGCCTTCGATCCCAACCAGGCCTCTCTGAAACGGAGTTGCTCTTCGGTGAGTGACGCCTCACTTTGCAGCGTTGAAGTACGGTCGGGCTTGACTATTGCGTCAGCTTTGTAGCGCTTTTCATGATGAAGGTACTCGAATCGGATCACCTGACCGGGTTTTAGCGTGGATGTGTACTGTTGAAAATCTTCCACCGAACTGAATGCCCGTTCATTGATTGTCAGAATAATGTCGTTCGCATTGATGCCCGCCATGTAGGGAGTGGATTTTTCAACCGGGTTTGATCTGAAAATTATTCCCCTAACGTCATAGGCATATTGAAACCGGCCGAGGTCATTTTGTGAGGAGTCTCTTTTTTGCAGAGAAAACCCGGCTTTGCGCAGTAGAGGTTCCAGGTCTGGCAGCGTGGAGCCATACACATATTTTTCAAAGAACTGACGCGCAAAATCGGGTTCCCGGCTGTAGTTCGCCAGTTCATTCTCAAGGTCTTTGCCGGTGTACGGGATTTCGTCTCTGCCGAATTTCTGCCACAGGTGTTTCATGTAGCCATCCAGGGAAAGGTCGGCACGTATCCGCAGTTCCAGGTCGAGCGCCAGCCCCAACACAGCCCCGTAGGGATAGTAAGAGGTGAAATGGTTGTGAAGATTGGTTGGGTCTACAAAAGCGGAGGCATCCGTATAAACGGCCATGGCACTCATTTCTACCGGCGGGTACTTGCCTGTGCCAGGCGCCAGGGCTACGTAGTTGAACAGCCTTTGAATATGACCGGCAAAGAGCGAATCGTCGATGATGCCTGCTCTTCGCAGGGTAAGTGGAGTGTAGTAAGTGGTGAAGCCCTCAGCAAACCACAGCTCTTCGGGCATACTGGGGTATTTGAAACTAAAAGGTTCGAGGCTTTTTGGGCGAAGACGCTCCACATTCCAGGCGTGAAAAAACTCATGCGCTACCGTGCCGATAAGATCTACTTCATTTCCGGCCAAGGGTACGGAATTCGTGATCATCGTGCTGTTCCGGTGCTCCATCCCGTCGGGGTGGTAGCCATGCCCGTAGTTGCAGAGAAACGTGTATTCGCCAAATTCAAAGTTGGGAAATTCGCCAAATATGGCGCGCTGCTCCTGCACAACCTTTTTTGTCATTTCGAAAAATAGGTCTTCGGCATCGTCTTCGGCGTCAGGGTTGATCACCAGGCTGATTTTTTTGCCCTCGGGTCCTGCCCATTCGCGGGAGTCCATTTGTCCGATGGCTATGGGGCTGTCCATCAGGTAGGCCAGGTTGGGTGCGAGGTAGGTTTCGTTCGGTTTGATTTGGTGGAGTTGCGTGGCCACTTCCCAGCCGGTTTCGTCGGGGAAATGGACGGATAACTTGATCGGTACATCGGCGAGTCCTTCGGCCCATACCAGGGATGAGGGAATATTCAGGTGGGCAAAATGCCTGTCAATGCCCGAATAGGTGCCATCGGCGTGATGGGCGTAAAGCGTGTAGAATACTCGCACGTAGCCATCTTTCACTTCTACCAACCACTCGTTTGGCCGGTTTCTATGAACAGAAAGGGGTTCGTCGGCGCCTGAAAAAGCTTTCAATCCGTACACGTTTTTGGCGAACTGATGATTGGCATAGCGCCCGGGAGAAAAGTTGCTCATGACGAGCCGCAGGAATTCACTTTGGACACCAGGGTAGGTGATGATGACTTCGGCTTCGTGATGAACGGCGTTAGGAAAGCTGATAGAATAATAAATTGTGTCCTGTGCGTACGAGTTTTGCATTAATCCTACACACAAGGCCAGTAAAAATATTTTCATTTTTAATTCTTTTTTGAACATGTGTATAATGTTTCGATGTTTTAACCAACAAAGCCCGTCTTTACAAGCTTACCTATCAGGGTATCTGCCTTATAATGACTGTATAATTCGGGTGCGTTAAATCACACCAAAAAGAGTTATAGGATCGTTCCATTCAAGGCTTCCCGGCACAAACTAAAGGGGATATTACACGTCCCAAATTTTTAGTAGGATTGAATGGACTGAGTCCTGGGAAACGGTGAAATTAGTGGTTTTAAAAACAGAATAAAAATGAGGAAAGTGGTAAGTAAAATTTCGATAGTGTCAGCGGTAGTATTGTCAGTATTTATGGGGTCGTGTTTCAACAATGAGCGCGAAGGGATATTTGATTCTGAGGAAACCAATTCGTACAAAACGGAAGAAGACCTTGAGAGAGCATTTGGTGCGGTGGAATCTATTACCAACGCAGGAATGAACTACGCCAATGAAAACTCCTCTGGAAGAATAGCAGAAAATGGAGAACTTGCCTGTGCAACCATCGAATTTGAAGGAACACAGGATCAGGGTATTGTGGTGATCGACTATGGCGCCAGCGGGTGCCAGGGGCCTGACGGACGAATACGCAGGGGAAAAGTAATCATCGAATACAATGGGAGACGAGTCTTTTTTGGCTCTGTCGTGTATACGGAGTTGGAAAATTTTTACCTGGACGACCTGAAAATAGAGGGGATTCTAAAATCTGAGAACATCTCAAAAGAACTCTCAAGTCCTAAGTTTAAAATCACGGTTAGCAATGGCAAGATAGTGTGGCCGGATGAATCTTATACCACGTGGGTACTCAACAGGTTTCATGAGTGGGAGTTTTCTTCTGATTTGAGCGAGGTGAAGCTGACGGTAACAGGTAGCTCATCCGGATGGACGCGATTCTTCAAAAACTTCAGCTGCGAGATTGTTGAGCCCCTGGTGTTTAACGGCGGGTGCTTTCTGCAGGGCAACTACATCCCGTCAGAAGGGAAAAAACTGATAGACCTGGAAGATTTTGACGATATCGTGATTGACTATGGCGCGGGCGACTGCGACAGGGAAATCACGGTGACCATTGGCGAAAAAACCAACCAGGCGCTCTTGTAATTGGCGGGTACGAGAGCGGCCTATTTGCTCTCGTACATGTGAACGTCTCTTTGAGGGAATGGAATGGTAATTCCTGACGCATCAAAGGCTTTCTTAACCCTTTCAGTCATGTCAAAAAACACCTGCCAGTAGTCAGCGCCGTTAACCGAAGCCCTTACCTTAAAGTTTACCGAGCTGTCGGCCAATTGGAACAGGTTGATGAACTGGTCCTCTTCGGTGTCCAACACGCGCTCATCGGCATACACCACATCTTTGATGATCTGGCGCGCCTTGTCGATGTCGTCGCCGTAGGAAATTCCAAATACCCATTCCACTTTTCTAACAGGTTCGGTGGTGTAGTTTACCAGCGAATTGTTCGACAGTTGCGAGTTTGGAATCACGATCGTTTTGTTGTCCCATGTTTTGAGAATAGTGTTGAATATCTGTATCTCAGCCACGGAGCCTATGAAGCCCTGGGCTTCTATTACATCGCCTACTTTGTAGGGCTTCATCAGCAAAATAATTACACCCCCCGCAAAATTTTGAAGTGTACCGGAAAGCGCCAGACCCACAGCGAGACCGGCCGCACCGAGAATAGCGATAAATGACGTCATCTCCACTCCGATCATTCCCATTACGGTGAAGATGACCAGCACCCTTAATAGATTTAGCAGTAGTGTTTTGAGGAATGTGCGCAGTGAAGGTTCAATATTCCGCCGCTCCATTACTTTGTTGACAGTATTGGTGAACTTGTTGGTTAGCCACCAACCCAACAGCAGCACCACAACACCCCCAATAAACCGGGGTCCGTAGGTCATGACAAATTCGAT
>CAYUJK010000065.1:0-12941 GCA_964444895.1 uncultured Roseivirgaceae bacterium | reverse complement strand
CGGGAGAAAATTCCCGAGGGAATGGGCGCGCCGGAGCTCGGCCCTATTTCTACGGGGCTGGGGGAGATCTACCAGTATACCCTTGAGCTAAAACCGGGCTACGAACACCGTTATTCGGCCACTGAGTTGAGGAGCATCCAGGACTGGATAGTGAAGCGGCAACTGGCCGGAATACCAGGTGTGGTAGAGATCAATACCTGGGGTGGCAAGCTGAAACAATACGAAGTAGCGCTGATCCCGTCGCAGCTCAATGCACTGAATGTGTCGTTGACGGATGTGTTCCGGGCCGTTCAAGGCGCCAATGAGAATGCCGGCGCCGCCTACATAGAAAAAGGGGACAACAGCTACTTCATCCGCGCAGAAGGGATGTTTTCATCTATAGAAGACATTGAAAAAGTGGTAGTGGGTGTTCGCGGTGGCACTCCGCTGCTGGTGCGGGATGTGGCCGAGGTGAGGCTGGGCCATGCGAACCGGTTCGGGGCTATTACTGCAAATGGCGAGGGCGAAAAGGTGATGGGTCAAATCATGATGCTAAAAGGCGCCAATAATTCCGAAGTGATCGCCGCGGTAAAACAGCGGATAGAAGAGGTACAGCAAAACCTGCCGGAAGGGATCTACATCAATGGCTTCCTGGAGCGCTCGGAATTGGTCAGCAAAACAGTGTCTACGGTGAAAGAAAACCTGATTTTGGGTGCGCTTATCGTTATTTTCATCCTGGTGCTTCTGATGGGGAATTTCCGCTCGGGCCTCATCGTGGCATCGGTGATCCCGCTCTCACTGCTTTTTGGCCTCAGTATTATGTACCTGATAGGGATGGATGTCAATCTGATGAGCCTTGGCGCCATCGATTTTGGTATCCTGATCGATGGAGCCGTCATCATTGTAGAATTTGTGGTGTTTCAGATCACGAGCCGGGCCAACGAATTAAAAGGTTTGTCGAAGAAGGCCTTTCGGGAGGCGCGAAACAAAATCACGTACGAGAGCTCCTCTAAAATGATGAACTCCGCTTTTTTTGGCCAGTTGATCATCCTCATCGTCTTTATACCTATTCTCACGTTCACAGGCATTGAGGGCAAGATGTTCAAGCCCATGGCGTATGCCTTTGGCTTTATCCTCATTGGCGCCGTAGTGCTTTGTCTCACGTATGTGCCCATGATGGCATCGGCTATTTTGAAGGCAGGCGAAAACCACTCCAGGTCGTTTTCCGAACGGATAATGCGTACGTTTCGAGGTGCTTTCGAACCCATATTTGAATATGCGCTGAACCATAAAAAGCTGGTGTTGGCACTCACCGGCGTTTTATTCCTGGGCTCTATTTTGCTTTTTACAAGAATGGGAGGGGAGTTTTTACCCACGCTTGACGAAGGGGATTTTGTGATTCAACCCGTGCTGAAGCCGGGTACGTCGCTTTCCAGAACGATAGAGCTTTCTACCGAAATCGAAAAGAAGATACTCAGCAACTTCCCGGAAGTGAGTCAGGTAGTGACGAGGATTGGCGCGGCGGAAATCCCCACGGATCCCATGTCAATGGAAATGACGGATGTGATAGTGAAGTTACGTCCTAAGAGCGAGTGGGTATCTGCCCGTACAAAAGATGAACTGGCCGACGAGATAAAGGAAGCCCTGAGCGTCTTTCCCGGTATAGAGTTTGAATTTACCCAGCCGATAGAAATGCGCTTCAATGAGTTGATTAGCGGCATTCGCTCGGATGTGGCGATTAAAATATTTGGCGAAGACATGGATGTACTCAATGAAAACGCCGGGAAAATCAAAGAACTGATCCATGATTTGCAGGGTGTGAGCGACCTGAGTATTGAGAAGGTGGCCGGATTGCCCCAGGTGCGTATCCGGTACAAACGGGAACAACTTGCCAAGTTCGGATTAACTATAGGGGAGGTGAACCGGCACGTGCAAGCTGCTTTTGCCGGGCTGGATGCCGGGCAGTTTTTTGAGGGGGAAAAAGTGTTTGACGTCGTGGTGCGGTACCACCCGGCCACCAGCAGAAACCTGCCGATGCTACAGAAGATCATCATCGACTCACCCAACGCCGGGAAAATTCCCCTTACCGAAGTGGCGGAAATAGAGCTTACCGAAGGCCCGGCACAGATAAGCCGGGAAAATTCGCACCGTCGTATTGTCATAGGCATCAACATCCGAAATCGCGATATGGAGAGTCTCATTCACGAAATAGATGGGATCGTAAAGGCCAATATTCAATTGCCCGACGGTTATTATATTACTTATGGTGGGCAATTCGAAAACCTGGAGCGAGCCCGGGCGCGATTGCTGATAGCCGGCCCGGTAGCATTGGCACTTATTTTTGTTCTGCTTTTTTTTGCTTTCGGGTCTATCACGGAAACGCTCATCGTTTTCACCGGTGTGCCATTGGCCGCCATAGGAGGGATACTCGCATTGTTCATCCGCGGAATGCCATTCAGCATATCCGCGGGCATAGGGTTTATCGCCCTGTTTGGCATTGCCGTCCTCAACGGGATTGTGCTGATGAGCTACTTCAATGAACTGGCCCGCGAAGGTGTGGGCGACGTAGTAGAAAGGGTGCGATTGGGAACAAAAAACCGCTTTCGCCCCGTGATTCTCACCGCCGCAACAGACGTCATGGGATTCATGCCAATGGCGCTTTCGGCGTCTGCGGGAGCGGAGGTGCAGCGGCCCCTCGCAACGGTGGTCATCGGTGGGCTGGTAAGTTCTTTCTTTCTTACACTGGTGATCATCCCCATACTCTATGTGCTTTTTGAAAAGAAAATAAAAATCGGAAAAGAATGGGCCGGCGTAGTAGTCATCTTTCTGCTCTTTGCTGCGGGAAACAAAGTACAAGCACAGCCGGAGGAAACAAGACTGAGCTTCGAAGAATGTGTGGTCACCGCCCTTGAAAACAACCTCGAACTGCAGGCTTCTAAATTGGCAGTAGAGCGCCAGCGCCAGCTGGAAAAGACTGCCTGGAACCTGGGGCCTACGCGGCTGTTTTATTCCACAGAAGAGCACGAAAAAGGTATACAGCGTTCGGGTGTATATTCCATGGGGGTGCAGCAGGGGGTGGCTTTTCCCGGCAAGTATACTTCCATCACAAAACTCCGGCAGGCCGAAACGCAGATAAAACTGGCTGAGTACCGGCTGAAAGAGATGGAGCTGAGAAACAGGGTGGCCAAGGCATACCAGCAGCTTCTCTACGCCAAAAACAAACTCGCCTACCTACACAGGTTGGATAGCCTGTTTGAGCAGTTGATGTCAGCTTCGGGAAGGAGATTTGAAGCGGGGGAGATCAGCTACCTGGAAAGCCTTTCCGCTAAGGCCCGGTACAACGACGTACATACGCAGTACCTGGCAGCAGTACAGGAGGAGAACCAGGCTGTGGTACAACTAAAGACTCTGCTTTATGTGGAGGCGCCGGTGGATATCAAAGATAGCACGCTTCAAAAGCTAAGACTGGAAGAACGGACTGCCGAAAATGCTATTCCCCAGGTGTTGCGCGGCGTGTTTGACAGCCGAAGTGCCTTTTACGATCAGAGTGTGAAGACCTTCCGGTCCGACTTCCTCCCCGACTTTAACCTGCAGTATTACGAACAGCGTATCGATGGAAACTATGGATTCAATGGGTTTCAGGTCGGCGTTGATATTCCTCTTTTTTACAACGCTGCCAGGAGCAAAGTAGAGGCAGCAAAAGTGGACAAAGAGATTAATGAGAGGTTGGTAGAAACAGAGCAGTCGCTGTATTCCAATGAAGTGAGCCGGCTGAACATGGAGCTGGCCCGGCAGGAGGGATTTATTGTTTATTTCGAAGAAACGGGAATTCCGCTGGCCAATGAAATTGTAGACGTAGCCCAGCGAAGCTATGAGGCTGGCGAGGTAGGATACCTCCAATACGTGCAGAGCATGAACGAGGCGATCAACATCCGGCTGGGCTATCTGCAAACGCTGCTGAGCCACAACCTGGCAGCCATAGAAATAATGTATTACTACAAATCAACGATTAATGAAACATATTAAAATAATATCGATAGGGTTATTGCTTGCTGCATGCGGGGGAAGTGTAGAACAGCATGGGCATCCAGATGAGATGCACGTAGAAGAGGGAGACACCCTTTGGCTATCTGTTTCGCAAATCAACAACATTGACCTGAGCACTACCATGGTGCGCGAGGTGGAAATAGGAGAGAGGATAGCCACTACGGGTTTTCTCGATGTACCTCCCGGCTACAGGGCACAGGTGCATTCCTTGCTGCCTTGCGTGATTCAGACCATTAAAAAAATGGAAGGCAGCCAGGTAAAGAAGGGGGAGCTGCTGATGGAGGGACAAAGCCTGGAGTTCATCGATCTGCAGAAAACCTACCTGATGCTGGGCAGCGAGCTTGCCGTAGCGCGCCAGGAATACGAAAGGCAGAGTCAACTTAAAGATGTGAGCGCACAGAAAACCTGGCAACAAACGGAAGCCACCCTGAAAAGCAAGGAAGCCGAATACGAAGCTGTGAAAAATAAGCTGAAGCTCCTTCGCGTAAACCTTGAGAAGCTCGACCGGGGCGAGATTCAGCCGTACGTATATTTTTACTCGCCTATTGCAGGTAAGGTGTCCAGGCTAAATGTGGCTGTGGGTCAGCATACCAGTGAAAACACATCGCTGATGGAGATTATCGACAACCACCACCTGCATGTGGAGCTGAACATTTATGAAAACAATATCAATCGCATTTACGAGGGGCAAAAAATAAAGGTAAAAGTACCGGGCTTGGAGTCTCCGTATGACGGACACGTGTTCCTGAAATCAAATAGCCTGCAGGAAAACAGAAGCATAAAGGTACATGCGCACTTTGACAATGAAGAGGTGGTGGAAAAGGAGGGATTTGTGATCGGGCAGTTTGTGGAAGTTGAGATGCTGGTGGGGTCGAAAAAAGTAATGGCGTTGCCGGCAGGGGCTGTTTTCAAACAGGAAAGGCAGCCGCATGTGTTTGTGGTAGCGGAGAAATCCCCCGAGCGCTGGGCTTTTTTGCTCACAAAAATTTCTGCTGGTGCTGAGTCAGAGGGTTTTGTAGAGGTCAAGGACTTCGATGATCCTTCGGTGGAAGTGGTTGACCAGGGACTCTACTACCTGGTGAGCGCCATTACAGAGGCGGGCGGACACGGGCATTGACAAATGCCCATTCGATGTCAGGATGATGAGCTATTTCAATATTCAACCTCAAAAAATTAATAGGCACTTTCCAAAAAGAAATTGTACATTTTATAGACGAAGTCTATAAATAATTTTATCTTTAGTGTGAAAACCCTGGTATTAATTACCATACTTCTATTTCCAACTACTACCTGCCGGATAATTACAGACCGTAATTGAGTTGAATTTTTGGCTTTTTTAAAAGAATGCTTTGATGTTATCGCAGGTGTTTAACGTAGGTGTGAAGCCAGGCAATCCGTTTGAGGTAAACAAAAACCTGAAGATCATCAATACCATTTCCTTTTACGGAATGGTGGTGAGTTTTGTGTTTGCCGTGCTGGGAGCTGTGTTTCAGCAGTATACCTACGCACTGGTATGCCTCATTACCTTTTTACTTCTTTTTCTGGTTGTCTACCTCAACTACAAGAGCAAATACAGTCTTTCAAAGGTGTTGCTGATGACCTTGCTACCTCTGGTTGTTGTATTGTTTTCGTTTTCTTTTGGTCCCATTGGCAATGAATATTACCTCCTGGCAGAGATTATTTTCTTGTTTTTTCTGTTCCGCAGTACCTGGGCGCGCGTAGTGGTGTTCACGTATCTTACCCTTTGTTTCGTGGCCATCAAAGTGGCCATATTTTACTCCCTTATTACGGCTTCACTGCCATTCCAATCACTGATTTATTTTTCAAACGTCATTTTTTCATTTGTGCTCAGTTTTTTGGGCTTGAATCTTTTCTTCAAAGAACACATCAAATACCAGGCGCTGGTAGAAAGCCAGTTTGATTCTCTCAAGGAACAACATGCGGAGATTTCTGATCAGAAAAATGAGCTTGAAAAGCTGAATCTTGTAAAAGATAAGTTGTTTTCGGTAGTGAGCCACGATCTCCGCGGTCCCTTGCAGTCGCTGATTACCCTTCTGGACATGTTCAGCAATGATTATATCAAAGTGGAACACCTGAAAGAACAAATACCCAAAATTTCCGAAAAGCTGAATAATACCACCAACTTGATGGAAAACCTTCTTTATTGGGTAAAATCGCAGCTGAAGGGGATAAACCCCATCTACGAGCGATTTAATTTACTTCGCGAAATCAACACCATCCTAAACCTGTATGGAGACAATATTAAAGCCAAACAACTAAAGATCAACATTGACCTGGACAGTCAGCTGGAAGTAGAAACTGACAAGGAGATGTTGAAGACGATTTTGAGAAACCTGCTACACAATGCCATTAAGTTTTCGCGTGTGGGAGGGGTCATAGCCTTAAGGGTTGAAAAGCGAGCCCACGAAGTTTTGTTGAGCGTGTCAGACAGAGGTCAGGGAATAGAGCCACATTTTGTCGAAAAATTCAACAGAAATGAAGCGATGGCTTCCAGTCAGGGCACAGAAGGCGAAACAGGCGCCGGTCTGGGCTTGCTGCTTGTAAAAGAATTTTTGATGATAATAGAGGGCGACATCTCACTTGATAGCGAACTCGGCAAGGGCAGTACCTTCACTGTAAGGCTCAGGCAATAGTTTGGCTATCGTTTCCGCTCGCCTGGAAATTCCTCATCAAAACCTTTCCAATATTCCGATACAGTTCTTTTCATGTCTTTGCGAAGCCAGAATATCCCTATCAGGTTGGGCAGGGTCATGATGGCAATGGCGATGCCGGAAAAATTCCACACAATGGTAGTGTCGGTAAATGAGGCGACGAAAAAGCCCACCACGTACACCATACGGTAATACAGAACCGACTTGGATCCAAAAAGAAAGGTCATGGCCCTATCCCCGTAGTACGACCAGGAAATGGCAGTGGAAAAAGCAAAAAGCAGCAATCCGATGGATACGATGTATTTGCCATACTCACCCAGGTAGCTTCGGGTAAAGGCCAGGGTGGTGAGTTGCGCCGAGTGCATGAGCGATTCGCCCTGCATATACAGGCTGCCCGCCTGGTCGCTGAATTTGCCGTTGGCCACGCTAATGGGGCCGGAGTAGAGCGCTGCGCCGCTGTATACCTTTACATTTTCGGCGATCGACCGGGCATGCACAATGGTCACATCGCCTTGAATATGCCCCTCATGTACTTCCAGTTCGCCAGTGAATAGATCGACGGTTTTCTTTCCCTGCAGAAAGCGCGAGAGGGCTTTACGATCTTTTTCGTCCTCATCGTCATATTGGCCGGTGATGATGTGAAGGTCGGCGAGCTGAAATTTATTTTCCATTTTTTCATTCCAAACGCCCGAAGAGAGCAATACCAGCCCTGTGAGTGTACATATTATGATGGTGTCAATGAACGGTTCAAGAATAGCCACCATTCCTTCTGATACGGGCTCATGTGCTTTGGCTGCCGCGTGGGCTATGGGCGCCGAACCCTGGCCGGCTTCGTTGCTGAACAGGCCCCGCGCTACTCCTTTTGTGAACGCAAAAGAAAAACCTGCGCCAAGAAAACCACCCGCTGCCGCAGATCCCGTGAAAATATCGCTGAAAATGCTTTGGAAAGAGGGAATGATGTTCTCAATATTGTAAGAGATGACAAGGGCGGCGCCAATGAAATACAGTAAGGCCATGGAGGGCACCAGGCGTTCTGTTACAGAAGCAATGCGCCGGATGCCACCGATAATAACAAAAGCCAGAAGTACGGCCAGGACCAGCCCGGTGATCCATCGCTTGATGCCAAAGGTTACGAATAGGGTGTCGCCAATGGAATTGATTTGAGGGAGGCTTCCTGTACCAAAGGAACAGATCACCGTGGCCACGGCAAATGCTGCGGCGAGCCAGGCCAGGTTTACTTTTTTGTTTAGAAAGGTAAAATGGGCATTTTTCATGTAGTACATGGGGCCGCCGGCTACGTTGCCATTTTCGTCAAATTCCCGGTATTTGTGGCTTAGCGTTACCTCCACGAATTTAGTAGTCATGCCGAAGAAGGCTGTTACCAGCATCCAAAACAGTGCAGCAGGGCCACCAAGATGCACTGCCAATGCCACACCGGCGATATTGCCGGTACCCACCGTTCCCGAAAGGGCCGTAGTAAGGGCGCCAAAATGAGAGGTGTCGCCCGTGTCATCACTTTTATCGTATTTGCCCCGGACAGCATTGATGGCGTGGCGAAAATACCTGATCTGCGGAAAGCCCAGATAGAAGGTGAAAAACAGGCCTACACCCAGCAGTGTGAACGCAAACCAGGCATGGCTGCCGATATATCCGTCGATGAGAATGAACAATTCGTTGAGCTGTTGCATGGGCAGAATATTTAATGTTCGTAAAATTCAAAAAATAATTTGATTTGCAAAGCTATCTTCAATAAATGCTAATATTAATTTAAATTTCAATAACTAATATTGGATAATACTTCTAATTTCGCAAATGAGCTTTGAGCGAATTTTCATCGGATGTGCTTCGGAACCCTGTCAGGATCAGACCCGGGTGGCACGTGGAATTTGAGAATGGCGAAAGATGGTTACGGAAGACAGTCAATAATAAATATGTAGGATTATAGAAACGATTACTATGGAGACCAAAAAATTAGTATTGGAAGATACTCACATAAAGCTTGGCGGGAAAATGGTTCCTTTTGCGGGGTTCAACATGCCCGTGCGTTACTCATCTGACAAAGAAGAACACCTGAACATCAGGAATAACGTGGGGGTGTTTGATGTGTCGCACATGGGTGAGTTTATGGTAACAGGGCCGGGGGCGCTGAACCTGATTCAGCATGTTACGTCTAATGATGCCTCCAAATTGAATCCCGGAAAAGTACAATACTCCTGCTTTCCAAACGAAAAGGGGGGCATTGTAGACGACCTGCTCGTGTACATGATAGACAAAGATCACTACATGCTCGTGGTGAACGCATCGAACATCGACAAAGATTGGCAGTGGATCAACAGCCATAATTCATTTGGCGCCAGCCTCGAAAATATTTCTGATGAACTCTGCCTTTTTGCGGTGCAAGGCCCCAATGCGGTGAAGGTTATGAAGAAAATCACCTCCGTAGAAGTAGAGAACATGGAATATTACACCTTTCAAAAAGGGAATATTGGATCGGAAGTAAGCGACGCTATCATTTCTGCTACGGGCTATACCGGTGCGGGAGGATTTGAGGTGTACGTAGAAAACCGCTATGCCCTGGCAGTGTGGGAGGCCATTTTTGAAGCTGGAAAAGAGTTTGACATAAAGCCTACAGGCCTCGGCGCCCGCGATACGCTCCGGCTGGAAATGGGCTATTGCCTTTACGGCAACGACATCGACGACACCACCTCGCCACTGGAGGCCGGGCTCGGGTGGATCACGAAGCTTAGCAAGGAGTTTATCAATGCCGCCGATTTGAAGAGGCAAAAGGAAAATGGTGTTTCCAGGAAGTTGGTGGGCTTTGTGATGGAGGAAAGGGGGATTCCCCGCGGCGGATATGTAGTGACCGACGCGCAGGGAGAAGCGATTGGGAACGTGACTTCCGGCACCATCTCCCCATGCATGAATATAGGCATCGGCCTGGCCTATGTGCCCGCTGACCGGGCAGCTCCCGGAGAAACCATTTACATTTCTATCAGAGAAAAAAATTTCCCGGCGAAAATTGTAAAACTGCCTATTTACAAAGGATAAATTTTTACTTTTAGCATTCGCAATACCTGAAAAACCGATAGTAATGAAGGAATTAGACGTATGCCTTACGCCCGATCTCATCGAGCTGCATGACCTCAAAGGAAAAGTAGTGGTGATCGTGGATATCCTGCGGGCCACTTCGTGTATAACTACCGGCATCGCACACGGCGTGAAATCCATAAGGCCGGTGGCTACCCTGGCAGAATGTAAAGACCTGCAAAACCAGGGTTATGTGGCCGCGGCAGAGCGGGGCGGGCTTATGGTGGATGGATTTGATCTTGGAAACTCTCCCTTCGCGTACATGACGGAAGAATTGAAAGACCGGAAAATAGCCATGACCACCACCAACGGCACCATAGCTTTGTCAAAATCGCTGGCCGCCAGGCAGATCATTATTGGGTCGTTCCTGAATCTTTCTTCGGTAATCAACTACTTGAAAAAACAACCCTACGATATCGTGATTCACTGTGCAGGGTGGAAAGGGAGAATCAATCTGGAAGATAGCCTTTTTGCCGGAGCCGTGGTAGATGGACTAAAGGGCAACTGCCAGATGCCGAATGACGCACCCCGCATGGCGATGGCGGTGTATCAGCAGGCCAATAGCGACTTATTGGGCTTTTTGGCAGATTGTTCTCACGTAAACCGCCTGAGAAAGCTGGGGCTGGATAAAGACATAGAGTTTTGCCTGCAAAGAGACAAGTATAACCTCATTCCGGTGTTGAAAGACGACCACCTGATTAAAATGGGATTGAGTGATATGCTGGTGTGACTAACGTACCACTACTTTTTTCACGGCAGACTGGCCGGAGTACGATAGCGATAGCAGGTAGCTTCCCTGGGCCAGGGTGCTTACATCCAGGCGGATTACGTTCAGTCCGGCCTTGGTGTCTTTGATGGTTTGCTGAAATACCACACTGCCCTCGCCATTCATCATTCGGATTGTTACATCTTGTTTTTCCGGGAGGATCAGCGGTATGCTCATGCTTTCAACAGCCGGATTCGGATAGGGATTTACCACTACGAATTGTCCGCCGAGGTTCACACACTCGGAATTATTGGACGGCAATATGTCGATGTCAGAAATAGCGGGAGTGGCTATTTCGAAGCATATATGAGAGATATTGTCCATAGGCATATTGAGCAGGCTGAAGCTCAGGGGATAGGAAAGCAGCGTGCCGGGATAGAACGTGTGATCTACCTGTTCGGATATTTCGATGGCATCGTTGAACCGGATCTTTACGTCCGGGTTTTGGACAACTAAAGATCCCCGGTTCCTGATCCTGATGATAAAGTTGATTTTATCGTCGTTTACATTTTGAATTACTTCTTCTATGCTCATGTCCAACACAGGATCTACTAGTTCTATGTTCACCCGGGCGGTGTCTGTGCAATCGAACTCGTTTGAGGCAACAAGCGTGGCCGTTTCTACACCAATGCTGTTGTATACATAAAAGGTGTTTTTCTCAAAGTCCTGGTCATCATTGTTTTCGCTAAAATCCCAAATGTATTCGCTGGCGTTTGTCGAAGTATTGTTAAAATTCACTTCAAGTGGCGGAGCGCCGGTGGGAGGTATGGCCGTAAAGCTGGCCGTAGGCGCCTGATGCACTACAATATTTTTCGTGGTGGTGTTCACACAGTTGTTTGCTGAAGCCACTTCCAGCCGCATGGAATGTGAGCCTCCCTCAGCTATGCGGTGCCGAAAAGATTCTTCAAATGAGATCACCTGTCCACCTAAGGTCCAGGTGTAGCTTTCAAGGGGATCGCCGTCCGAAACGGAAGTGCTGGTAAAGAGAATGTCTTCATTGGTGCAGGGGTCAGAATATTCAAAGTCAGCCGTAGGGAGAGGGTAAACGTGGATTGTTTTTGTCAGGCTCTGCTGACAGAGATTGCTGGCCCTGGAGATCAGCGTGATGCCGTATTCTCCGGGACCGCCAAAGAGGTATTCTACCTCGTCTTCCAGGAATACATTGCCATCGATGATCCAGGTGTTGGAAGTGATGCTGCCCGATGGCGCCGTAGAATTGGAGGTAAACAAGGAACTCTCAGAAGAGCAACCGATGTCTTCGATGATGTCTACAATGGGCGCAGGAAGAATATCCACTGCCTTAGCGATAGAGTCCTTGCAGCCGATGTTGCTCACTACGGTAAGGCTCACATTTTGTGGGCCACTGTTGGCAAATGAGAGCAATGGATCCCTTTGGGTAGAAAGGAGCGTATTTCCGTGGTACCATCTGTAGGTGTTGATGTTGCCGCCCGCTACCGAGCTGGCGTCAAAGAACTGAATATCTTGCTCGCTGCATGCCAGTTCGTTGGTGAAGTTTGCCGCGGGTATGTTTCCAATCTGCACTGTGCGGATGATCTCATTTTCGCAGCCGTCGGCATTGCCCACTTTCAGCGACACCCCGTAGTTGCCTCCCTCCACGTACAGGTGAGAAGGCTGCTGCAGGTTAGAAGAAAAACCATCGCCAAAGTCCCACGCATAGCTTGTAATGCCGCTACCCGTGGTTTGATTGTCAAATGCCGTCACCTCGCCCAGGCATACCCCCGACCAATCGAAGCTTACCGCCGGCCCGTCGATGATCTCAATGTTTTTGCTGATCTCCTCCGTACATCCCGGGATGCTCGCCGACAGGGTGACCGTCTTTGATCCGCCACTTTCGAAGTACAGCGTAGTATCTGCGGCAGTAGAGGTAAACTCATCGTTGAAATTCCAGAAGTACGAAATGAGCGTATCCGCCCCATGAGTATTCGTCTGGTTAATCATCGCCAGTTCCGTATTGGAGCAAGGCAAGGGCGCGTCAAAGTCGAAATCCGGCACTGGCGGGGGGAATATGGGTAATATCTTCCGCACTGTATTCGAACATCCGTTTTCGGCTTCTACGGAAAGCTCTACGGTATAAACGCCTTCTGTATCGTACTGGTGGGTGGGGTTTTGGTCGGATGAGGTGGAGGCGTCTCCGAAGGACCAGGAGTAGGAGGTGAGAGCAGAATCGCTGGCTGCAGTAAAATCTATTGAATTTGAAATACAGTAGAGTTCACTGGAAGTAATTGTGACATTGGGAGCCGATGATGAAGAAATATCAATTGTGTCAATTTTAAAAGAGGAGTTTCCATTTGCTCTAAAGCTTCTAAGCAAAATTTTATATTGTTCGCTATTGTCCCACGAAATAGAACCAGGATTTTCTCCGTGGTAAT
>CAYUJK010000064.1:11238-13042 GCA_964444895.1 uncultured Roseivirgaceae bacterium | reverse complement strand
TCCAGCGACCTGTACTGAATGGCTTCGGCCAGGTGCTCTATTTTGATTTCATCGCTTTGGGAGAGGTCAGCTATAGTGCGCGATACTTTCAGGATGCGGTCGTAAGCGCGGGCGGAGAGGCCCAGCTTTTCCATAGCGGTTTTCAGCAGCGTTTTTCCCGCCTCACTTATTGGGCATAGCTGCTTTACCATCTGTGAGGGCATCATGGCATTGTTGTACACGCTGGGCTGCTCAGCGAAGCGGTCTTGCTGGCGGTCTCGGGCCGCAATCACGCGTTTTCTGATCTCTGTGCTGCTTTCGTTTTTGCGTTGGGAAGTCATCTGGTCAAACGACACGGGCGTCACCTCTATGTGGATATCGATACGGTCCAGGAGCGGACCGCTGATTTTTCTTAAATATCGCCTCACGTCTGCCGGTGAGTCATTTTGCAGGGCATTGTCTTGAATGAAGTCGCCGGAGGGGCTAGGGTTCATGCTGGCGATGAGCATGAAGTTGGCCGGGAATTTTACCGAAGCTTTTGCCCGCGAAATATTTACATACCGTTCTTCGAGGGGCTGGCGCATTACTTCCAGTACGGTGCGCTTAAATTCCGGCAATTCGTCCAGGAACAGAATGCCGTTGTGGGCCAGGGAGATTTCACCCGGCTGGGGTACGCCTCCGCCGCCTACCAGTGCCACGTCGGAAATGGTGTGGTGCGGCGCCCGGAAAGGCCGGCGGGATATCAGCCCGGTATTGGCTCCCAGCTTTCCGGCCACAGAGTGTATTTTGGTCGTTTCAAGGGCCTCGTGCAGCGTAAGGGGTGGTAGTATGGAGGGCAAGCGCTTGGCCAGCATGGTCTTACCTGCTCCCGGAGGCCCCACCATGATAATATTATGCCCGCCCGCTGCAGCTATTTCCAACGCCCTTTTTATGTTTTCCTGGCCTTGCACATCGGCGAAGTCCAGGTCGCTGTCGTTTTGTTCGTGAAAGAAGATATCCCGTGTATCTCGTTTCAGGGGCGTTATGCTGGAGGTATCTTCGAAAAATTGAATGGCCTCGCGCAGCGTGTTCACGCCGATGATGTCCAGGTCATTGACGATGGCGGCTTCTTCGGCATTTTCGGAAGGAAGCACAAAGCCTTTAAAGCCTTGTTTTCTCGCTTCTATGGCGATGGGCAGCACGCCCTTGATGGGTCTCACAATTCCGTCTAATGACAGTTCGCCCATGACAACATATTTGTCGAGGTCATTGGCAAATATTTGTTCCGAGGCTTTCAACATCCCAAGCGCGATGGGGAGATCATAAGAGGAGCCCTCTTTGCGAATATCGGCCGGTGCCAGGTTCACCACTGTTTTGTGGCGCGACATCACATAGCCGTTTTGCTTTATAGCTGATTCTACCCGTTGTTGACTCTCCTTTACAGCGTTGTCCGGCAGGCCTACTATGAAGACTTTGGTGCCGGAGATAATCGTAACTTCAATCGTAATGGTTGTAGCGTCAATGCCATAAACAGCGCTTCCGTAGGTTTTGGCAAGCATTATTTACAATATTTCTCAATTAAAAAAATCAATAAATGAATGACTTTGATATGTATTTCTTGTATCCTGTCAGCGTATCCTGTGTAGGGGACATTTATTTCTATATCGGAAATGGCGCGAAGTGCGCCGCCGTCTCGCCCCGTGAGCCCTATTACCGTCATGCCCTTTTCTTTGGCCGATTCGGCTGCTTTCACAATGTTTTTTGAATTGCCGCTGCAGCTAATGGCCAGCAGGGCATCGCCGGGGTGGCCCAGGCCTTCGATGTACCGCGAAAAAACCGCCTCGAA
>CAYUJK010000064.1:0-11138 GCA_964444895.1 uncultured Roseivirgaceae bacterium | reverse complement strand
AGTTGATCGATGATTTCTTTTGTGTACATGCCCCTTAGCGGTTTTCCAGTTCGCGAATCCTTCTTTTCAAAACGTAAATATGGATATTTTCAATAATCCAGGTAACAGAAAGCAATATGATACCCCCAATAGCCCATTTTTTTAAAAAGATGAAAAAAGTAAATATCCCGAACTTAGGAATAAGCTTGTTGAAATTGATGGCTAAATATATGGATGTTATTATATATATAAAATAGATGAGGTATAAGACTGTTTTTACAATCCTGATATTTCGTTTGAGCTTTGTATATTCCAGGTATTCAGGCAAGCGTATAGGTCGTTTTTTCAGAGGCTCTGCATTTCGATCAACTTATAGTAAAATCCCTGCCTTTCAATCAGTTCGCTGTGATTGCCGCGCTCCACTATTTCGCCGTCTTTTACCACCAGGATAAGGTCAGCGTTTTGAATGGTGCTGAGCCGGTGGGCGATGACCAGCGATGTGCGGTTTTTCATCAGGTTGGAGAGCGCCTCCTGCACCAGTTTTTCTGACTGGGTATCAAGGGCGGAGGTGGCCTCGTCCAGGATAAGGATGGGCGGATTTTTAAGAACAGCCCGGGCAATGGAGAGCCTCTGCCGCTGACCACCCGATAGTTTCGATCCCCGCTCGCCTATGAGGGTTTGGTATTGATGTTCCATTTGCACGATAAACTCGTGCGCATTGGCTATTTTGGCAGCCCTAATCACCTGCTCCTCGTTGATGTTTTCCAGGCCGAACGCGATGTTGTTAAACACCGTGTCATTGAACAAGATAGATTCCTGCGTGACGATACCCATGAATTTACGGATGGACTCCAGCTTCAGATCTTTCAGGTTATTGCCGTCAATCTGCACCTCGCCTTTGGTGGGATCGTAGAAGCGGGGCAACAGGTCCGCTATTGTAGATTTCCCGCCGCCCGAGGGGCCCACCAGCGCTATGGTTTGGCCCTTGTGAATGGAAAAGTTGATATTCTTGAGTACTTGCTCTTTTTCATAAGCAAAAGATACGTTTTTCAACTCCACGGCCTGGCCAAAATCGACAAGCTCTTTTGCATCTTTTTTATCAGTAATGTTAGACCTCACGTCAGTGAGTACAAAAATCCGGTCTGCCGCTACTATGCCCCGCTGAATGCTGGTAACGGCGTTCGAAATGTTTTTTGCCGGCTGCATCACCTGCGCAAAAATTGCCAGGTACGCAATAAATGCCGAGGGTTCCATAAAATCTTTCTCCAACACCAGGCTACCCCCATAAACCACCAGACCCACTGAAGCAAAAACGCCCAAAAACTCCGAAATGGGACCAGCCAGTTCAAACCTCTTCGAATACGAGGAATTGACCGATGCGTAGTGCTTCACTTCTTTTGTAAACACTTTATTAATGTACCCCACAGCATTAAAGGCTTTGATCACCCGCATACCCCAAATGGACTCGTCGAAGATGTTCAGTATTCTCCCGAGCGATTCCTGGTTTTGCTTCGCCGTTTTCTTCAACCTTTTGGCGATGCCGGCAATGATGCCGCCTGCCAGGGGAATCAATATAAGGCTGAAGAGTGTGAGCTGAAAAGAAAGGTAAAACAGGAACGAGAAATAAACGATGATGGTGGCAGGGTCGCGAAAGAGAACTTTTAATGATTGGTTGATGGAGGTTTCTATTTCCTGCATGTCATTGGAAACACGTGAGAGGATGTCGCCTTTTCGCTGATCAGAGAAATAGCCGATGTGCATTTTGCTGATGTTGGAAAACACATCCATCCGCATATTGCGCATGATTTTCACCCGTACGTTCACAAGGATCACCGCCGCTATGTATCGAAAGATATTGGAGACAAATACCGACAGAACGATGATGCTGCACACAAAGAGCAGCGAGCCAAAATCGCCAAAAGTCTCCACAGCGCGAAACATATAATGATTAAAGAGGTTGGAAAAGTACTCCTGGGTAAGGCTGAACTCCGGGGCACTTTGGTAAGAGGCAATTTCCTCAGAAGATTTTTGCTCGAATATGATATCGAAGAGCGGCATGAGCAGTATGATATTCACCAGCCCGAAAACAATGGAAATAAGCGATGATACCATGTAAAAAGGGAAGTACTTTCCCAACGGACGGGAATAGGATAAAATCCTGAAGTATGTTTTCACTCTGCTAGCGTTTTAAAAAGAATAAAACCCGGTACCGAACCCCGAATTTATTGGCAAAACAATGAATATTATACTGAATAAAAAACTAAAGGTTGGCATTTACCTTATTTTCCCATATTTCCTGCGGAGAAAGGTGCAGGCCCTTAAAAGTCGTGCGTTCTCCTCGGGATGTTCCACCTGAAGCTGCCTGAATAGAAAACATTCCTTACGGAAAGACTTTCGTCGTCACTTTGTAAGTCGCGCATAGCCGCTCTCAGGTCAAAAAAGACATTATGCTTTACCTGGTACGAAACGGTTGTCTCTCCGTACAGCAGCGTGGTGGCCACACCCTGGCCGATTTTATTTCCATAGCCCAAAGCCCGGGTAGTATAGTCCTTCATCACATCTCCTCCCCAGTTTGTATCCTCATCAGGGTCAGTACCATATTTGGCCATATTCAATTGCATCACAATGCTGAGTCGCTGGGCAGGCTGATATCGCAGGAAAGAAACGATCTCGGTAAAATTACCTCCCAGCGGATGGGCCAGCGGCATGGAATAGTGGGCGTAGTTGGTATAGATGTCCTGGTGCTGGTACATGTAAGGCCGGGCAAGATTATATTCTAATTGCGCGTCCAGGTTGTCAATGCCGAATACGTTGATGTATTTAAGGCCTGTTTGAATGCCAAACTTATTGGCCCACCAGCCGTTGCCGGAGAGGATTTCGTCCAGTTTGAATTCATCCAGCATAAATTGTCCGTAAAAGGAAAAATGCCGGGCAAAGTTGATCTTGTAGTCCATGCCCACCATGGCGTTGTCTAGGCTGCCGTCCTGGTGCTCCAGTGAGCGATAAAATATGATGGGGTTCAGATACCCCACATTAAATGACCCGGTGGTATCGCCAGAGACTACCGCTTCAAACAATCCGATATTGATATTGTCGGTGATGTTGATGCTGAGGTGGTGGTTGGCGATGAATTTTTTGGGATAGCGGAGTGTGCCGAAAGAGCCCGTTTGATTGCCTACATGCTCAGCATACGCCTGCATGAACGTATTGGTGTAGTTGATCCTCCAGATTTTCGTGTTGAGTTTCAGGAAGGTGTAGTTGTTGCTGAAATCCGAAAGAAAGAAACTTCGGTGTCCGTTTCCGAAAGTGTTTTTGTCGAACCCCAGCTGAAAATTCACATATTCCTTTACCAGGTTGGCAGAGATATGGCCCCGCGCCGTAAAGAAGTCTACGCCATTTTCCTTAAAGCCCTTCCAAAAGCCTTCGTAGGGCACCACGTATTTTTCACCGGTATACTGGCGCACATGTGAAGGAAAGGCCGCCTGGGTAGTGTGAATAGAGCTGTAGAAACCCACTTTCCCGGCGATATTGCCCCGCACGTCCACACCGCGGGTATTGGTGTAAAGGGTGACGTCTGAGGCTGATTCCAGGCCGCCGCTAAAGTAAAACACCGGGTTTACGTGCAGGTCAAAATCTTTTTCTTCCACATGAAAAAGGTCTGATTTTTTTCTGAAGAACTTTCTGAATACGGCTTTTCGGCTGTCATTTTCCTGGTGCTCGCTGTATTCCCAGTTGTCATTGGCGAGATAAAGCAGGTTAAACAAGTCCCGGCGGTTCCACCAGGAGCTGTCGGCCAGAACCTGATCGGCAAAAGCCGCCACCTGCTTTCGCTGATAGGGCTTGGCAGATGTGTACAAGTGCGGGGTAAAACTCCCGCTCATGATCTCATAGCGATCGATAAGGTGATAATAATCCGCATTCAGCGGAACATTTGCGCTTTGCGAATAGGCAACGCCGATGCTCAGAAAAGCCGCCAATACAGCAAAAACCTTGTTCATATCTCTTTTCAATTTTCCACAAACTAATGAAATAAATCTTATATGTGCTTTCAAACATGGAGATTCCGGTTTAAATTCGCCGGTTCAGATGAATTTTACAGAATGGAACTAAAGGAATTAGCAGCAGTATCAGGAAAGCCGGGCTTGTACAAAGTAGTAAAGCCTACGCGAACAGGTTTGATACTCGAAAGCCTTGATGACAAAAAGGCGAAGATTGTCACCGGGCCTACCCAACAGGTTTCCTTGTTGTCGGAAATCTCCATCTTTACCACAGACGTGGACAAAACAATCCCACTGCTGGATATTTTCAAAAAAATAAATGCCGAGTTCGGAGACGATCCGGGAGTAGACTCTAAGTCAGATAAGGAAGAGCTGTATGCATTTCTAAAATCAATAGAGCCGGAGTACGATCCTGACAGGGTGTACCCAAGTGACATCAAAAAGATAGTGAGCTGGTATGGCATCATCTTGAAAGAAGCGAAGGAAGTGCTTGATGAAAAGCCCGAGGAGCCAAAAGAAGACAGCAAAAAAGACGCAAAGAAGGGCGAGGTAAAGGCAGAAAAGAAAAAGCCAGCGACTAAAAAAGCTGCGGGACCGAAAGCAAATACAGGGAAGCCTAAGACGGCTAATCCCCCGGCGAGAAAACCAACCACGCCCCGGAAAGCAGGCTGAGGCGGGCAAGTCCAGGGAAAGAAAACACATAAAAGCGGGAATATTTGAACCCGCTTTTTTTATTTTGGGCTATGAAAATCGATTTGACTCATAAGAGAGCCCTGGTGTGCGGCAGTACGCAGGGAATAGGCAAAGCCATAGCGATGAACCTCGCCCAGGCCGGCGCAGAAGTAGTTCTGTTTGCCCGCGATAAAGCAGCATTGGAGAATGTACGTCGAGAGCTTCCTGCTAATGAAGGGCAAAAGCATAGCTGCCTGGTGGCTGATTTTAGCAAGCCTGAAGAAGTACATGAGTCCCTGGTGGAGTTTCTTCGTGAAGGCAAACCCGTTCATGTGCTGGTAAACAACACAGGAGGCCCTACCCCTGGCCTTGCGATCGATGCTCCCATCTCTGACTACCGAATTGCGTTCAACCAACACCTTGTCAACAACCAGCTTTTGGCTCAGGCCTTGGTTCCCGGAATGAAGGCAGAAAAATACGGGCGAATCATCAATATAATATCGGTATCGGTAAAAACGCCGATTCAGGGCCTGGGTGTTTCCAATACAATTCGGGGGGCGGTGGCCAGTTGGGCGAAAACCCTGTCAAATGAGTTAGGCGAATTTGGGATTACGGTAAACAACATCCTGCCCGGCCTTACCCGCACGGGCCGCCTGGAAAGCCTGATCGCAAAGCGGGCTGAAGAAGCGGGCAAAAGCAATGAAGAAATGGAAAAGATCATGGTGGGCAATATCCCGTTACGGCGATTTGGCGACCCTTCGGAACCCGCAGCACTGGCGGCATTTCTAGCTTCGCCACTTGCAGCATTCATCACCGGAACAAGCATACGGGTAGACGGCGGGAGTACGCCGTCCGTGTAGGGGCTTGGGATTTAAGAATCGGACTTTGGAAATGAAGTGGAAATCTTGAGGGTAGCCAAATCGGCGTATGGAATGTCATCAATACTGACCTCAAAACTGCATAACCCATGACGGCCTTACTCCAACACCCTGCGCAGATAATTGACCTGTCCAAGATGATAGTTCAGGTGGAGCGCCAACTGCGTAAGGACGTATGCAATGGATCGCTTGTCGTCGTCAAAGATCAAGGGGTATTCGGCTTCCATATCCACCTCTTTCAGTACGCCACAGACCATGGGAATGAGCGCTTCCAAGCCTGCTACCAGCTCCGCCCGCGGCACACCCTTACGGGTAAACTCCTGGTCGCGAGCTCGCACATAGCCCGTTTTCCCCAGTTGGGTACCGATCAGGTAATTGGTGCCGCCGATAATATGCAAGGCAAGATTGCCACTTGAATTCTTTACGGCGCCCTGCGTTTTCCACAGGTTTTCTTCGCTCCTGAACAGTTTGATCTCTTCGATCAGCTGCCGAATATCCCTTTCGTAGAAACCTGCCAACAGACTGTTTAGCATCATGGTGTTTGCGATTTTTTTCCTGGTCTACTGTTTTTAGTGCTGGGTGCAAGAGGCGTTTTGGTGACACCTACCCTGTGCATCTACTCCCTTTCAAGACCACATATTGGTACGCTTCATTTTTTCATTTCTCAACAGTCGTGATATGGCTGTCCGAATGTGAGGTCTTTGTTTGTTAAGGCTTTTATGTCCTCCGCATATTTGTCGAAAAAGTGGCACTCCCCGGTGAATATTGCATATTGGTGCTTTTCATTCGCCAAACTCAGTTCCAAACGACCTGCCCCACCACCCTTTGCCGGCAAAATATTTTGTATGCAGAACGACTTGATTTCATCCTTCTCATAAACTTGAGAATAGCTGCCACTTGAAAAGCCAATTTTATTGTTGACATCGTCAGTCCAAATAACGGCCTCGTTCCGAAACTTCTCAGTAAGTTTATTCTGCCGCCTTTTCACTTTTTCATTTCTCCTATAATCATCCGAAATGCCAACTTTCCCACGAAGGATCAAGTAATCGCTTATGCTCATTTTTTCTTCGTAGCCGATATCTATTAAAAGCCTTTCGTAGGTTCGACGATTTTCTACCGACAAGGCCGTGTACCCACCATCAAATTGCCACTTGCTATCATAGGTGTAACAGATGGAAAAAATCATTCCCCCAATGCCGAAACTTATATTCTTTTGGTCAGGCCTCTCATAGCCGTATTGATTTTTACCTGTTCCAATATCACTCGCAAAAGTCCCTTTTAAATCATTATAGCTTTTGTCAGTGCCATGCCTATCAAAACATTTAGCGAAAAAATTCTTAACCGGCACGTCTGTTCTGGCTTCGCCATAATGTACACCAAAATCTCTCAGTATTACCTTACCAATCCTAACCGGGTATTTGAATTTTACTATTTTTTGGCCGTAGGGAGATTTTTCAAAAATTGCGCTTTCACTTTTTGCCAACTCATCGTACGTGGTATCCCAGGAAATCAACGACCTTCTTGGAGACAAAATTTCAAATCCCTCTTCATAGTCGCGATGGTCTCCGCTCGAAATTTCATAAGTGGGCTCGTATGTTCTCCGCCAAATTTCCTGTTTCAATTCCGCTTCTCTATTGACATTTTCGAAGAATAAAGCATCATCGAACCCAAATTTTTTAGATAGCCCCTGATATACACTTTTGAATCCTTTGTAACTTGTCGGAATGAAATGTTGATGAAAGTCGAATAGAAAAAGAAAGGACTGTCTGTTACCATTTACCACTACATAGGCGTATTGAATGTTGCCAATATTGACCTCACAACTGTAAAGCCCATGATTACCTTCACAGATCACTTTGTCGCCCACAATTTGTACTGTTCCGTCGTTGCCTTCTTCAGGAAATTGATCACGACCGGTTAATCTTCCAAATAACTTCATTATGTTGTTTCGGGTAGTTAATTGTATATCCTTACTTTGACACCTCTTCAAGGTATGCTTTCACTTCATTGTGGCCGTCTCTTTCGGCAATGGCAATGGCCGTATCGCCATTGTCCATTGGAAGGTTTACGTCGGCCCCGTTCTCTACCAATAGCTGCACCAATTTCAGGTTTCCCCGGTGAGCGGCAGCATGCAGGGCGGTCACATTTTGCATTTGAGCTGCATTTACGTTTACCCCATAGTCGATAAAGAGTTTACACAACTCATAATTTTCCTTCGCTACCGCCGAGTGCAAGGCATTCACTTTAGAGGGGTTGGTGGCGTGCAAACCAGGATCGGCCCCGTATTCAAGAAGCAACTTCGCAATTTCCGTTTGATCAAAAAACGCCGCTAAGGACAAGGGTGTAAAGCCATCGTGTGAATACTGATTCGCATGGTTTCTGTCTCGCCTGACGGCATCTCTCACGAAGTCTGCTTTTCCACAGGCAATTGCTTCATGAAACGTAAATGACTTTTTAAGGTCTTTAGCCCTGCTGAAGGCTTCTTCTATTCCACTATACGCAATGATCAACAGACCCGAGCTTCCGTTTTCGTTCTTTTCGTCCAGCACATCAGGATGCTCTGTGATCAACGCGACAATCTTATCAACCTCTTTGTTTTTTATGAATACCTGGAGCGAATCGATCATGTCATTTGCTTTTAGGGTTGTAGAAAAGACTAAGCTAAAAATAAAGGTTCCTATTTTCATCATGTTTCAGTGTTTTAACAAAAATAGGCTAAGCAAAGCCCGCTCACTTCCTATGAATCACCTTTTTTCGAAGTTCGACAGGTGAGAGTCCTGTCATGTTTTTGAAGTAATAACTGAAATTGCTTATGCTTGAATAGCCCAGGGAGGTGGCTATCTCTGTTATGCTTTTATCCGTTTCGATGATCTGTCGCCTTGCTTCCGCTATTTTTAGCTGTGTTATGTATTGAAACGGGCTGATGCTGAAAATTTGCTTAAAGTTTCTCAATAAGTGGTTTTCCGAGAGCATCGCTACTTGCGATATTTTCTTCAGGGTTAAATTTTCCGGGTAGCAGCAGTCAATGAAATCCCTGGCGTAGTGCAGCCTGCGGTATATTTCTTCCCTGGTGCTCTTCTTTTTTGAAGTTAACAGGTCGGTTTCCTTTAGGGAATTGCTATTCTGAAAAAGTACTGCATTCAATAGTGCATAGTAGAATTCCTCTCTTTCTATGCCTGACATGCATCGCCCTGATGAATCGCGGCCCAGCTGCAAAATGTTGGAAACCTCTCCTCCATGCCGGTAATTTCTTTCGAGTAATTTAATGCTTGCTTCCTTTTTGACTGAGAAATCGAGAAGCTGCTCCTCAGATGAACTTAATTCTGACACCACTTCGCCCACAAAATCAGGCGCAAAGAACACACAAAATGATTCTACGGGAGACGCGTTGTCGATCGTTAAATCGTATTTGGTACAATCATTCAGGATCAGGTAGTTTTTCTCATTAACCTCATATTCGCGCTGTTGCACCTGATACCTGGCCGACCCATGGTAAAAGGACTTGACGGAAAGGAAACAATCTCCCGACCACTGGTATTGGCGTGCTTGCTGATGTAGGATAAAATTATTTGCACTCATCGCTTTGAGGTTGTGGTATTGGTAGAAATTGAAGTTTTGGATGAATACATCCGTTTGTTCAGCAATTATTTTTTCACAATTTAGGCAGTAGTCATTCTATTACATTTCCCTGTACAATAGACTCATATAATTGGTATTCTTCCTTAGCTCTTAGCATACCCTTTAACAATACATCATCAATCATTATCACATCTTTATTTAAATCATATTCTCTACTGAAAAGGATTGATATTGGAACTACAATATCTTTGTTTTCTATTGTTGAGATTATTTCTTCAGCCTTCATTATAAGTTTATTATCCTTGTTGTCCAAATATGTCATTCCTGTCTTCGGAAGAGTGCATTGAAAAAACAAATTCCTACCATATAAACTTGTGTTCTCGAAAATCATATTCTCTAAATCACATCCATTAAATCTAACTCCAACCGGATGTTTCCGACTCTGTGATTTTAGGTCATTTAACATACAGTTTATAAACTTCCCGGAAAAGGTACAATCATTGAATTCAACACCATGCAGTATATTAACTCCTGTAATCTGAACACTATCAAATTTGCAATTTTTATACAACGTCGGTCTCCTTCTGAGATTTCCCATGGAAGAATACATACCATAAATTTTGGTGTTATTAAACACGCAGCTAGTGTAAGATGATCGTGTAAACCAACCATTTTTCCCCAAGTCACAATTATAGAATTCACATGAATTGAAAGTGCAATTATTAATTTTTCCTCCCCAAACTTCCAATTCGACGAATTTTTTATGGTCGAACGTTTTGTTCCTGACTCGTCCTTTCCATTCTAATCCTTTTAAGATTTCTTTCATACCTGCAGTAATTTCTGCCAACGTTCCAGCTGTGTGAGGTCTAGCAGTTTTCGAAGCACTACTCTGGCCGCCCGTGACGAACTCGGCCGTGAACGCAAAGCATTTTGTAGCTACCCCAAGGCTTTCTGGACGCCACTTGTGAGTAGATGCTGCCAGCCGCTGGCACTTTTAGTGTCAAGGCTGTAGGGCTATGCGTGTCCATTGTCCGTTCGTCCATTCATACAGTTTTCTGTCGTGAAACCGGGTTGGCTTAAATTCTAAAAACTCAATTCTTACAGGCTTTATCGAATAGCCACCCCAATTTTCGGGTCTTCTCAAATTCTGGTCTGAAAATTTAGTTTCAATTTCCTGATATCTTTTATTTAATGTTTCGACATCATCCAGAACCCGTCCTTGATCGCTTACCATAGAAACTATTTGACTGTCTCTGTTCCGTTCGGAAAAATATTGGTCAGCGAGTTGCTCCGCAATTTTTGTAGCACTGCCTTGTATCCTAACTTGTCTTTCCGTTTCTGTCCACCAAAAAGTCAACGCAACTTTGTTAGTGGCGTTTATTTCAATTCCTTTTCTCGATGTGAAAGACCCCGTTACAATAAAATTATTTTCTACAACGTCTTTGAGTGAAACAAATCTTGCATTTGGAAAACCATCTATGCCAACAGTTGAAAGGCAACAGGCAGTGGGTATTCTAACCTTTGTCAAGCTAAGTTCTTCTTTAAACCACTCGTTGAAAAGCTCAATTGGTGTCATCTCCATTCTGCTCTATTGATAATAAAACTGCTTTCTTACAATCCAACTTAGTGAAACTAAAAATAGTATTCTCCTTTTCATATTGGTCGACTCTTCCTTGAAAAATTGTGGATGCCGATCAGTAGAAAAATAGTAGTTTTGGGTTGGCCTTTGCGCGACTATTATTTTTCCCACATTGTTGGCCAGAGTTCTTATTTATTTCGATCTACCCGATTTTCAAGTTCAGTACCTAAGATTCGCTCAAATTCACTTATGTTTTCTGTAACCATTATCAAATCATATTCAACGGCTGTGCATCCAATTAATAAATCCAAGTCACTTATCATTATTCCGGCATTTCTTAATCTGGTATTTAAAGATAGAGTTTCCATTTGTTTGAATTCCGTACAACGGCCAGTAGAAAAATAGTAGTTTTGGTTGAGCATTGGCTTTTGCGCGACTATTATTTTTTCCACA
>CAYUJK010000063.1:4823-13061 GCA_964444895.1 uncultured Roseivirgaceae bacterium | reverse complement strand
AAAAAAAAGGCTCCCCGAAGCCAAAACTTCGGAGAGCCGTATTGAAGGGTGATTATAAAAGAAGGTTGAATAGAGTGCAAAGATTGTTAAGCATAGTGCCCGGAATTACCAGCTTCTTGCCACATCCGTGTGGAGCGGCACGTTTCCCCATCTGGAAAATGAGTTCCAATGGCAATCAGGGAATATCCGTTGCCAGTAAGAAAGCGGAGATACAGCCGTATTCTTAGGGGAAAAGAAAACTGATAGGAAAATATGTAAGGAAATAATGATTGATAATAACAGTAAAGGTTCTATCATACACGGACGTTAGTAATTAGTGATTAGAGCACGAAAAGTTTCACATTTCTTATTGATTTTATGCGAAGCTTTCAATTCAAAGTTAAGTTATTGACCAGTGCATGATTATGAAAATCGTCTCTTAGTCCAGTAAATTTGTCCCGATAGCCTCGCAAGCTGAAATAGGGCTCACCTGATCGATTCAGTGACGCCCAAACACCTCGAAAAATCATACTGATGATCAGTAACCACGACAATAGATGCTGTAGTTTCCCATCCCTTCTTCTTCCCCCATCTCGGCCGATCGGGTGAAATGTTCACAGGCACGATTGGTATCTTCCAATTCCATATACACCCGTCCAAGGTAGTAGTGACTTAGTTCGATGAGTGAATCTAATTCCACGCATTTCACGAGCATTTTTTCGGCATTGGCATAGTCTTCCGTCAAAAAATAATAGATCCCTTTGTTCCTATAAACCCAGGGATTCTGGTCGTCCATCACCATGCTATAGCTGATGTCCTCCAGTCCCTTGTCCATTTTTCCGAGCATGAGGTAGAAATAGCCCCTATTATTATAGAAGTAGGGGTTTGAGCTTTGTCCCAACGCCCTGTTGATGTTTTCGAGCGCCTTTTCAAAACGGCCCTTTCTGGCCATCAGCAGCGCATTTAAGTTGAGTGCGTCTGCATTTCCGCTTTCCAGTTTCAGTGCCTTAGCAATATGCAACTGTGCTTTTTCGTCATTTCTCCTTTGAAAATGGATCGTGGCAAGATTTATATAGCTTTCGGCATTCAAAGAATCGAGGGCGATGGACTTTTCAAAAGCCTCTATGGCCAGCTCATCCTGTTTCAGGCCGTTGTACGCCAAACCCTTGGCAAAGTAGAAGGCAGGGGATCTTTGGTACTTCTCACCTATTGTCTCCAGGTCGGTAAGCGCGTTGGAGTAGTTTCCCAATAAACTCCACAAGTTGGCCCTGTTGAAGTAAGCTTCCTGAAAATCAGGGTTAGCTGCGATGGCCTGTTCGTAGTTTTGGAGCGCCTTATCGTAATTTTTAAGTTTTTCGTAGGCGATGCCGCTGTTGTTAAACGCCGCCGCAAAGGTGTCGTTCATCGCCAGGGCTTGTCCGTAATAGTACAGGGCATTTTGATAGTCGCTTTCTTCGAGTGCAATATTTCCTTTCAGGAACAATTGCTGGCGTTTCACGTCTTTGGAAGTACATGCCCAGGCCAGCACTACGAATATGATAAAATGGACTTTCATACCTCAAAACTGCAAAAAGTATCGGTCATTTGAATTAAATTCGCCCAAAAAAACTACCAATGCCTACCCTTCATTTTTTACCTGATAATAAGACTTACTCTTCCAAGTACAACACTACCATATTGAAAGCATCGAAGAGAGCAGGCGTGCTGCATCAGCGCGCTTGCGGTGGAAGAGGCAGGTGCTCTACATGCCGGGTAAAAATAGAAGCGGGCCTGGAAAACTGCCATCCCCGAAATTCCCGTGAGAAAAAAATCGCCTCGCTGCTCGGGTTTAATGATGACGTGAGGCTGGCATGCCAAACGGTAGTAACCGGCGACGTAAAGGTGAAGCGGCTTGTACTTGACGAGATAGACGTTCAGATAGCACATTCCCGTGCGAAAAGCAAAAAGCAGCATCCCGTGGGAGAGGAAGTAGAAGTGACGCTCGTGTTTATGGATCTATATGATTTCACCTCTTTCACCGAAAAAACACAGCCCTATGATGTGGTGCACCTGCTAAACCGTTATTACTTTATAGCTGGCATGGCTGTAAACAAGTATGGGGGTGCCATTCTCGACTACTACGGCGATGGAATTCTGGCAATTTTTGGGCATAAAAATGAAAACAGTCACGCCGCTAAAGCGCTCCATGCGAGCCGCGAAATCATTGCTGGTATGGATAAATTCAACCGGTACGTTAACCTGATTACCGACCTGCCCATGCGTATGAGGGTGGGTATTCACACAGGCAAGGTCGTATTGGGCACCATGGGTATGCCTGGGTTCGAAAAGCTGGCTGTGGTTGGTGACGACGTGAACATCGCCAGCCGCATAGAGTATGCCAATAAAAAGTTCGGAACTACCTTACTTATCTCAGAAAACACAAAACAATTTTTGCCTCCGTCGGTTGACTATGTCAACGAGTATGAAGTGAAACTAAAAGGCAAAGCAGCCAACATTAAAGTGTACCAGGTTATATAATCCACACCCTTGAATATACCAACAGACCATAGCTACGACATTATCATTGCCGGAGGAGGGGCAGCCGGCCTTTCACTCGCATACCGGCTAAGTCAATCAACACTGGCTGGCAAGCGAACCCTGATCATTGAAAAAGAGGATAAAAAAATCAACGATCGCACCTGGTGCTTTTGGGATTCCGGCGACAACCATTTTGAAGAGGTCGTTTCCAAAAGCTGGTCGAAAATTGTAGTGAGAAAGCAAGGCAGCGAGCAAGTGCTTGATATCTCTCCCTATCGCTACCAAATGATCCGGGGCATCGACTTCTACCGGTACACCCACCGGATTATCCGTAAAAACAGACATTTCCACTTCATCAAGGCGGAGATTACCTCCATTACCAATCAGGATGAAAAAGCACTGATACACACACCAAATGGCGTGTATACCGGCGAGCTTGTGTTTAACAGCCTGCCCGCCCAGGCCCCGGATACCATTGACAGAAAAAACAATTACCTGCTGCAGCATTTCAAAGGATTTGTGATCAAAACAAAAAGTCCCGCTTTCAAAGCGGACCGCGTGCACTTCATGGACTTCAGCGTTCCGCAGCAGGGCCAGACCCGTTTCGGCTATGTGCTGCCTTTTAACGAAAAGATGGCTCTGGTAGAGTTTACTCTGTTTTCCGAGGAACTGCTACCCGAGACCGAATACGACATTTTGCTGACCGACTATACCGAAAATAATCTCGGAATCAAGGACTATGAGATCGTTGAAAGAGAGTTTGGCGTAATTCCGATGACCGACATTCCCTTTGCCAGTGCGGAGAATGACCAGGTAGTGAACATCGGGGTGCGCGGCGGTCTTACCAAGGGCTCCACCGGCTACACCTTCCGCCGGATACAAGACGACTGCCACCGGCTTGTACAAGAGCTGGAAGCCAACTATCCAAAAGTTCACTCCTTTGGCAACCGGCACAATGGCCGGTTTCGCTTTTACGACAGCGTGCTTCTGCACGTGCTGGCGGGCAATCTGTACCCTGCCGACGACGTGTTTTTTACCCTTTTCAAAAAAAATCCTCCCCAGAAAGTATTGAAGTTTTTGGAAGAAAAAACCGCGGTATCCGAAGACATCCCCATACTGGCCTCTATGCCGGTGATACCATTTCTGAAAGGCGCCATCAAGGCTGTTTTCAACAAGGGCACGAAAAAAAACCTGGCAAAAAAATCCATGGAAGAGTTCCTGAAAAAGTAATTTTCTTAGTTTTACAGCCTTTTAAATTGATGATATATCCCTACGGCTATGCACCCGAAAGTTGAGTCGCTCCTGCACCTTTTAGAAACGGAAATCAAAAACTATTCCTACGGAAAGTCCCCTTTCGAACTGTATGAACCGATCCGGTACATTATGTCGCTTGGCGGTAAGCGCCTGCGCCCCCTGCTCACGCTGCTGGCTTACTCGCTGTACGAATCTGATTTGAAAAAGGCGCTGAAACCCGCTATGGCTGTAGAGGTTTTTCACAACTTCACCCTGATGCACGACGATATCATGGACAATGCCCCACTCAGGCGAGGCAAAACCACCGTACATGAAAAATGGAATACCGCCATTGCCATTCTGGCAGGTGACGTAATGTTTGTGAAGGCTTACGACTTGCTGCTTGCACATGACTCCCCCAGAATCCGGGATATCATTGCGCAATTCAACCAATGCGCCATTGAGGTGTGTGAAGGCCAGCAGCACGACATGAACTTTGAATCGCGCAACGAGGTAGGAGAAAGCGAATACCTGGATATGATCAGGCAAAAAACCGCCGTTTTACTGGGGTTTAGCCTGGAGTTGGGAGGGCTGCTGGCTGATGCCCCCGAAAGCGAATGCCGGGCCCTGAGAGATATTGGCGAAAACATAGGCATTGGATTTCAACTACAGGACGACTTGCTGGATGTATATGCTGATACTGAAAAATTTGGCAAGCAGGTAGGCGGCGATATTATTGCCAACAAAAAAACGTTCCTACTATTGAAAGCGATGGAGCTGGCAGAGGGGAAAGAAAAAGAAGCGCTCAACTCCTGGCTGGGCAAACATACTTTTGTTGCCGCAGAAAAAGTAAAAGCCGTTACAGGAATTTATAACACACTCGAAATAAGGCAACTAACCGAAGAAAGGATGAACGCATATTTCAACCGTGGTATAGCGCAGATAAATAACTTAAAAAGTTCAGAGGAAAATAAGCAGGTACTTACGCACTTTTTTAGTAAACTTATAGCCCGAGAAAAGTAGCCAATGACAGTCACCATCATCCTCATCATCATTACCGTTGCCGTAAGTATCTCCTCATTCAATAATAAAGAACTCTTGTACAGGTGGATTTTCAACCCCTACCAGGTGTATACTTACCGGCAGTACTACCGGTTTTTCAGCTCGGGATTTATTCATTCTGATTATATCCATTTGATTTTCAACATGATAGCCCTTTTCTACTTTGGGCGAGCAGTAGAAGACGAGTTTGACAGGTATGGCCTGATCGGCGGCAAAATTCTTTTTCTTATCCTTTATTTAGGGGGTATTATCATTTCCGATATCCCTACCTACCTAAAACATCGTCACAACCCGCGCTACAATTCGCTCGGCGCATCCGGCGGAGTAGCTTCGGTGTTATTTGGCGCCATCCTGTACAAGCCCATGTCGCTATTGTGCCTTTATGGACTGCTGTGTTTACCGGCTTTCATCCTCGGTACGCTGTACCTCATTTACAGCTACTACTCTGGCAAGAATGTAAAAGACAAAATCAACCACGATGCCCACCTGTACGGCGCTTTTTTTGGCATTGCCTTCACCGTAGCCCTTAACCCGCCCGTGGTAATAGGTTTTCTGCATCAAGTAAAAGATTTCAGTCTATTTTGATTATTTTTGAACGTAGTTGTTTGGCAACTCAGTTATTGGGTTATAAAACCTTTTTTAAATAGTAAACACGCTATGGTGGGAGTAGTTTTCCGACCTCTTAGTGTACAACTTGATAGCCAAACGGCTCAGCAACAAACTGCCATGGAGATCGAAAACGGTAAAATATTGATCATTGACGATGATGAGGATGTATTGCTGGCCGCTAAGTTCATTTTGAAGAAGCATTTCAAAAAGATCATTGCTCTTGATAATACCCGCAATATAGAAGACCTGCTCTCCACAGAGGCCGTAGACGTGGCGCTTTTGGACATGAACTATTCTGCTGGGCGCACCGATGGTAAGGAAGGCTTTGACATGCTGCAACTCATTAAGCAAAAGTCCCCAGCTACCCGGGTGATAATGATGACGGCCTATGGCGATATCGACCTGGCAATCAAGGCCATCAAAGAAGGCGCCTACGATTTTATGGTAAAACCCTGGGACAATGCCAAACTTATCTCCACCGTACTCTCGGCTTACAAAAAAGGCTTTACCAACACTGAATCACCGGTGCCCAAGGCTTCGGAAGAAAACAACGGAAAATACGAATATGGATTCTCTGAAGTGATGCGGGTATTTATGTTTTTAGACATCAAATCTTCTACCACCATAGCTGAAAACCTGGGACACATCCGGTATTTCGAATTGCTGAACGATTTCTTCCGGGATATTGCCGATCCAATTGAAAAAAACAAAGGACAGATCTATCAATACGTGGGCGATGAGGTGGTGGTCTCCTGGAACCTGGACGTGGGCATCGAAAACAACCATTGTATCAATTGTTTTTTTGACATCCATGAAACGATGTGCGAGCTGAATGATTACTACCAGGGCAAATATAAACTGGCGCCGGAGTTTAAAGCCGGACTCCATTATGGACTGGTATCTACCGGCACAGTGGGCACACTGAAAAAGGAAGTAATCTATACCGGTGATGTCCTAAACACGGCCAGCCGTATCGAAAGCCTGTGTAATCAATATGAGGTAAACCTGCTGCTTTCAGAAGATTTGCTGACACGCCTGGATGTGGAGGACCACTACGAAGCAGAAAAGATCGGTGAGATCAACCTTCGGGGTCGCAATGCCAACATCACCCTTTATACCCTGGAACCAAAGGTCAATTCTTTGCAAAAATCCATTTGAACAGGGTGTGGTAGCTCACCTTGCTGCCATACGTGAGGATACCGATACGGTATATCTTGGCAGCCATCCAGATCGTAAAAACGATGCTCACCGCCAGCACACCCATTGAAACAAAAATCTCCCAAAGTTGATTTTCCATAAAAGGCACCCGCATCATCATCACGATGGGCGATGTGAAGGGAATGATGGAAAGCCATACAGCCAGGCTCCCATGGGGATCGCGCAAAATGGCGGCCAGCACCACCAGCGAAAAGATCAAGGGCAAGGTCACCGGCACCTGAAACTGCTGCGCGTCCGTTTCGGAATCTACCGCCGATCCGATGGCGGCAAAGAGCGACCCGTAGAAAAGGTACGCACCCACAAAGTAAAATAAGAATACTGAAATGATGAGCCCAAACGGAATGGCTTCAATTTTATCAAAAATATGCCGGGCCATCTCTGCTTTTTCTTCGTCAAAATACCCTGACTGCATACCCATATCGCCGGTTTGCGGCAACTGGTCTACCTGAAATACCACTCCCACTGCTACGTAAAACGCGATGGTAAGCGACACCCATATAAAAAACTGCGTGAGGCCCACCGCCCCTATTCCAATGATCTTACCTGCCATGAGTTGATAAGGCTTTACCGAAGAAATAATCACTTCTACTATCCTGCTGGTCTTTTCTTCGATTACTCCTCTCATGGTTTGGACGCCATACGCAAAAATCAGGATATAGATAAGAAACGACCCCACATACCCCACGATATAAGCCACCTCGCTAAAAGCTTCCTTTTCTTCGCCATTTTCTACCCGGATATTAGTTTCCAGGTTAATCCGAGTTCTCAGGCTCTCCAATTTGTCCGTATCAATACCGGAATTCTGAAGCTTATACTCCTCAATGATCGACTTCAATTGGCTTTCCAGGTTTACCTTCACTTCAAAACTGGGGCTATTGAGGGTGGTGAGTTTAAAGCCAGTGGGATTGTCAATATCAAAATCTGGAATTTCCAACACGGCGTATTTACCTTCTGCAAACGCCACTTCCTTCGCTGCCGTAGCGGATAGCGATGAATATTCAAATTTCAAAAAAGAATCTTCTTTCAGGTTGTTCACGAAGAAGCCGCTATCGTCCACCACCACAATTTCTTTGGTAGGCATGTCCCGGAGTGCCAGCCACATAGGCACCACCATCAGCAAGGCAAGCAGCAGGGGCGTTACGAGACTCATGATGATGAACGATTTTTTCTTCACCCGGCTCAGGTATTCCCTTTTTACGATCAGTAGTATTTTATTCATTGCGTTGGTCTTTTCAAAAGTACGGTCTGCAAAGTGAGCACTTCTTAAGCGCCGGGCTCCGGCATGCGCTCCTGAACTTTTTTTATGAAAATTTCATTGATAGAAGGCAGTCGTTCCATAAAACTGATGATCTCCACCTGGTCGATGAGCTTTCGAAGGATGTCATTGTGCGAAATCTCTCCATTTGACTGCAGGGTGGTTTTCAATGTATCGTGGCTCACCGGGGTAGATTTTACCAGGCTCACGCTGCCGTTCAGATCGGGTAGATTGCCCCGATGTTCAATTTCAAAAATATTTTGCTTAAACTCCTCCTTCACTCCCTGCTTTGGGCCTTCAAGTATTTTGCGAGATTTGTTGATAAGGGCAATATCGTCACAGAGTTCTTCTACCGAGTCCATACG
>CAYUJK010000063.1:0-4723 GCA_964444895.1 uncultured Roseivirgaceae bacterium | reverse complement strand
TCCTCGGGCAGGTAGCCGATTTTCAACACGTCATTCTCGGTAAGCTCCTGGCCCTTGAAAAGAACCTTCCCGGAATCTGCGGCATAAATGCGGGTGATGATGCGGATGAGAGTGGTTTTCCCTGCGCCATTTGGCCCCAGCAAACCAAATATGGAGCCTTCCCGGATGGAGATACTAACATCGTTTAGCGCCTGGTAATTGCCGAAAAACTTGGTGACGTGTTGGGCTTGTAGTAGCATTGAATCGAAAGTTAGGTCGTTATTAAGCTTGCCTGCCATAACTACCGGTCAGGCAGGCTGCAAGCAGGTTATTGGGTTATTAGGCTGACATCAAATTTGCGGCCATTATAATTATCTATTATCCCTATAAATTCTTTGCGGTTATTCCTAATAACTTACTCACTCAATAACCAGTAGCTAAGCTAAAAGAATTCCTTCATCCTCTCAAAAAAGCTGCGCTCTCCTTTTCCAGGGTTGGGTTGAAAATTAACAGAATGCCGGAGTTTTTCCAACATTTCCCTTTCTTCTTTGGTCAGACTTTTGGGCGTCCATACATTCACATGTATCAGTTGGTCACCTTTGTTATAGCCGTTAATATCTTTAATTCCTTTTCCGCGCAGGCGCAGTATTTTTCCACTCTGTGTGCCCGGTTCTATTTTTATTTTTACTTTTCCGTCGATAGTGGGCACTTCCACATCGGCGCCTAGCGAGGCGTCTATAAAACTGACGTACAGATCGTAAATCACATTGTTGCCTTCGCGCTTTAGTACGTCGTTTTCTTCTTCCTCAATGAGAATGAGCAGATCGCCCGGGGCGCCGCCGTTCGGGCCATAATTGCCCTTGCCCGACATGGAAAGCTGCATGCCTTCGGCCACGCCGGCAGGCACATTGATGCTGATAATTTCTTCTTTTTGTGTAAGGCCGGTATTATCAACTCCCGGAGGTTTCTTGTCGATTACCTGACCTGCACCATTGCAGGCGTAGCAGGTAGAAGAAGAGACCATCTGACCCAGCATAGTGTTCACCACTTTCCTCACCTGGCCGCTGCCACCGCAGGTAGAGCAGGTTTTAAAAGTGACACCTTCCGCGTTTACCAGGCGGTTTACCTTTATCTTCTTCTCGACACCGTGGGCAATCTCGTCCAAAGACAACTTCAGTTTGATGCGAAGGTTTGACCCTCGCCTTGCTCTGCGAGCTGAGCTGCCACCTCCCCCGCCAAAGAAGCTCTCAAACGGATTATGGCCACCGAATATGTCTCCAAAATGTTCAAAGATATCATCCATGGACATGCCGCCACCGCCGCTGTAACCGCCGCCACCTCTCATGCCATCATGGCCGAATCGGTCATACCGGTTCTTTTTCTCCGGGTTGCTGAGCACATCATAAGCCTCCGCCGCTTCTTTAAACTTATCTTCGGCCTCTGTGTTATTCGGGTTTTTATCCGGATGGTACTTTATCGCCAATTTCCGGTATGCCTTTTTGATGTCTTCCGGCGATGCCGAACGGTCGATACCCAATACTTCGTAATAGTCTCTTTTTGCCATAATCACGCCCCCATTACTACTTTTGCAAATCTGATCACCTTATCTCCCAGGAAGTATCCCTTCTCTACCACGTCTACAATCTTACCTTTCAGCTTTTCATCAGGCGCCGGTATCTGGGTAATAGCCTCGTGTAGTTCATCGTCGAAATCGTCACCAGGGCTGGTCTCCATCAGCTTTAAGCCTTTTGACTCCGTGACGCCCTTGAGCTTGCTGAAGATCAGATCATATCCTTCCTTGAACGACTTTATGTCGCCTTTTTCATCAAAGGCCTTATCGGCGCGTTCAAAATCATCTATGATGGGCAACACCGATCTCATCAGTTCTTCGTTGGCAGTGCCTATGAGCTCCAACCGCTCCTTGGCCGTTCTTCGTCTAAAATTTTCAAATTCAGAAAACAGCCGTATATACTTGTCTTTTGCTTCTTCCAGCTCCGCCTTCACTTTGTCTATCTCGTTGATTTCCCCCTGCGCAGCTTCCTCTTGTTTCGCTGTGTTGTCATCGGCTATTTCCTGCTCCTCTACCTGGCTATTCATCGCTTCGTTATTGTTCTCCATTTTTGACGTTTCCTTATCAGTTTGTTTCTTTTTCGACATGTTCTGCTACGGTTAAAAAACTGAACCTGAACAAACAATTTTTTTACCACAATTCAAAAGTATGTCATATTGACACCTTCTGTAATATAGCTCAAAGCTCAAAGGTGAAAACTTGCCTGCGGCAAGCTGAAAGTGGCAGGCAGACGTTCCCCCGTACCGTCATTGCGCCCGCCCCGGAGACTTTCGGGGAACGAAACGAAGTGGAGTGCGGCAATCTGGTCCATGAGAGCTGGGAAGATAAGCAGCCGAGAGCTTTCGGGATGCCGCTCTTCCTAACTTCCTATCTTCTTATCTTCCCAACTTCCACTCAACCCTCATTCAACTCCCTCCAGATCATATCTTTCAACGCCTGAATGCCTTCGCCCGTCACGGAAGAAATGAATACCGAGTCTACACCTGAGGGCAGTTCTTCTTTCATCTGGGACTTTAGCTCCTCATCCAGCATGTCAGATTTGGATATGGCTAAAAGCCGCTTTTTATCCAGCATTTCCGGGTTAAATTTTTTCAGCTCATTCAGCAAAATGGCATAGTCCTTTTTAATGTCGTTCGCATCGGCGGGGATCAGAAAAAGCAAAATGGAGTTGCGCTCTACATGCCGAAGAAACCGGTGGCCAATCCCCTTCCCTTCTGCTGCTCCTTCGATCAGGCCCGGCAAGTCGGCCATCACAAATGACCTGTCGTCGCGATAGCTCACCACGCCCAGGTTGGGCACGAGTGTGGTGAAAGCGTAGTCGGCAATTTCGGGCCTGGCCGCAGATACCGACGATAGCAGGGTCGACTTCCCGGCATTGGGAAAGCCCACCAGCCCCACATCGGCCAGCAGCTTCAGCTCCAGGATGATCCACTCTTCTATGCCTGGCTCGCCCGGCTGTGCATAGCGGGGCGTTTGGTTCGTGGGCGACTTAAAGTGGTCATTTCCAAGACCACCGCGACCGCCAGGCGTCAGGATAAACTCCTGCCCGTCTTCGGTAATTTCGCCACGTATTTCCCCAGTCTCCGCCACGCGGGCTATGGTGCCCAGCGGCACTTCCAGGATTTCATCCTCGCCGTCAGAGCCCGTCTTGCGGCCTCCACTGCCGGAAACACCGTTGCTCGCTATCACGTGCTTTCGGTATTTCAGGTGCAGCAGCGTCCACAACTGCTTGTTGCCGCGCAGGATGATGTGGCCACCGCGACCGCCATCTCCCCCATCCGGGCCGCCCTTGGGCACAAACTTTTCCCGGCGGAAGTGCGCAGAACCCGCGCCCCCGGCGCCTGAGCGGGAGCAAAACTTTACATAGTCGATAAAATTGGAACTTGCCAAATGCGTGTTTTTACAGTGTATCTATTACTTCACAAATCTTCCCAAAGATGGCCTCTATACCGCCTATTCCGTGTATTTCGTGGTATTTCCCCTGCTTCTGGTAATACCCCGCCACCGGCATGGTCTCTTCTTTATATACCTTAATCCGGTTTTCGATCTTGGCCTCATCCTGGTCGTCCACCCTGCCACTGGTTTTGCCGCGATGGCGAATGCGCGTTTTCAACTCTTCCTCCTCCACATCCAGCGCTATCATGGCCTTGATTGGCATTTTCTTCTGGCTCAGCATCTTATCCAGCGCCTCGGCTTGCGCCACCGTACGCGGAAAGCCGTCGAAGATAAACCCTTTGGCTTCCAGGTTGGAGTTGATCTGCGCCTCTACCATGCGGATCACCACCTCGTCAGGCACCAGGTTGCCCTCGTCCATGAACTTCTGGGCCATCTTGCCCAGCTCGGTGCCCTCTCCCAGGTGTTTGCGGAAAAGGTCGCCCGTACTGATGTGGTTCAGTCTATATCTTTCGATGATCTTCTCGCTTTGCGTGCCCTTGCCCGCTCCCGGAGGGCCAAATAATACGATGTTTAGCATGACTGTTTATTTTTTGTGATTAGTATTCTTAATGTAAATGTCTTTCAGGTTCCGGTACTTATCGTCCAGGTCCATGCCGTAGCCCACCACAAAATGATCGGGGATTTCAAAGCCCACGTAGTCGATCTTGTGCGGGTGGCTATACACCTCCGGCTTCATGAGCAGGGCCACTACCGATATGGAGCCGGGTTTATTCTTTTGCAGTTCGTTGATCAAAAAATTCAGGGTATTGCCCGTATCTACAATGTCTTCTACTACCACCAGGTGCTCGCCTTCCGGAAAGGAATTCAGCCCGATTTGCAAGTCGAAAGTATTGGTGCTCCGGGTTCCATTGTACGATTTTATTTTGGCAAAGGTGAGCGAATGATCGAAGTTGATATTCCTGATAAGGTCAGAAGTAAAAATCACAGAGCCTGTCAACACGGAAATTAAGGTAGCCTGCTTTTCTTTGAAATCTTCATTTAACTGACCGGCTATCTCTCTTACCCTATCGGCAATTTGTTTTTCACTTAAAAATAGCTGAAAGTCGTCGTTATTCCCGATCATGGATAAAGCATCTTGTACAGATAGATACCATCCCGATAACTATCGGTGTGGTACCCATTTGGCTGCAAATATAGGTTTTATTGGGGCGAAAAGAAAAGTAGAATGTGAAGAGCAGGGCAAACGCATTTGATTTTTCTATACCAAGGGTTTGAAGG
>CAYUJK010000062.1:9888-13091 GCA_964444895.1 uncultured Roseivirgaceae bacterium | reverse complement strand
GTATTGGACGAAGATAAGATCAACAAACTATTTGATGCGAAGCACATAGCGCTTGTGGCCCGGTTGCGGACGTTCACGCGACCCGACGGAAGCCAGCCGAGTGTGAAGTTTTTTGAAGAGGGCTATATACAAGCCGATTTGGGCATAGGGGCTGACATCAAGATGAAGCTGAAGCCGTAGAATCAGCTCGCCTTCTCGTCCCGGACATTTATCCAATTTTGACAAACATACACAAGTGAAAAATATACTGGTATTACTTTCATTGTTACTGGCAGGTGGGACTTCCATAGCGCAAACAGAGCTTACGCTTCATACCATGCGCACCATTCCCCAATCTACCTACAATAACCCCGCCTTCATTCCTACCTACAACAGCTACTTCGGTCTGCCCGGAATCTCATCCATATATGCCTCGGTATACAACAGCGGATTCAGCTATGACAATGTGTTTTCCCGACGCGCCGACGATTCGCTGGTGGTCAACCTCAAAAACCTCGGGAACAGCCTTCAGGAAAAAAACTACATCGCCAATGAACAAAGGGTAGATATCCTGAGCCTCGGTAGCAGGCTCAACCAGAAGATGTACTTATCATTTAACATTTCTTTTAAAAACTACGTCGTATTTCGCTATCCCCGGGATATTATGGCGCTGGCCATAGAAGGGAACCGCAGCTATGTGGGGAAAACGATGAACTTCGACACCCGGGTTGACGCCACCAACCACCTGGAAACGGGCCTGGGACTTTCCTATCAGGCCAATGATAAGCTTACTGTAGGCGTGCGGCTTAAATACCTGAACGGCATCGCCAATGTAAGCACAAACCAATCGTCCATTAGCCTCCATGTGGCTGACGACTGGGCTCTGACGGCCTCCGGCGACGTTTCCGTAAGCACCTCGGGCATCGAAAAATTGACGCGCGACGACTATACCTTTAGCGCCAGCGATATAAGCAATTATTTCTCCAACAGCGGCTTTGCACTTGACGTGGGCGCTACCTACAAGATCACGGACGAAATATCAGTAGAAGCAAGCTTCATTGACCTTGGCTTTGTGAATTGGAAAAATAACGTAGCAGTATACGAGCTTGAAAAAGACATTAATGAATTTACCTGGAACGGGCTGGACATTCAAAAGCTCGTCAATAGAGAAGAAGGTGAAGAAAGCGAAATGGACGAATTGCTGGATTCACTGCAAAACAGTCTGGAGATCACCGAAACCCTTGGCGGCTCGTATCGCACATCTATTCCTATGCGGTCGTACATTTCAGGCACGTACCTGCTGCCGCGCAATGCCCAGCTAAGCCTGGTACTATTTGGCGAACGGTTTAAACGCAACTTTCAGGGCGGACTGGGCATAACGGCCAACAAGCAGGTAGGCAAAATACTTGACCTGTCTCTTTCCTATTCTATTCGGAAAAACACGTACAACAGCCTTGGCACAGGGTTTTCGCTCAGGCTGCCTCCCTTTCAATTGTATGCTGTGAGCGACAACGTGATCAGTACACTCATGTACCCCAATAACACAAAATATATTAGCTTGCGGTTCGGCCTGAATATGGTGTTCGGTTGGCACAAAACAGAAGCATCCATACCACATTCTTTAAACTCTTCGCGCTAAACCATGAAGCTCTTTACCTACATATCGATCGTAATGTTTTTTGTTCCGCTGGGCGTAATATTTGCTCAATACGCCCCTACTCCCGTGAATATGGGCCCCTCGATCAATTCAGAGTACGAAGAGCTATCACCCGTGATGTCGGGCGATGGATCGAAATTGTATTTTGTGCGAATGAACCATCCTGAAAACAGGTATGGACGCAAAAAAAGCCAGGATATCTGGTTTTCTGAAAAAGGGCCAAACGGCCAATGGTCTCAAGCGGTACGGCTGCCGGAAACGGTAAATATAAGCCGCTACAATGCCATCGTGTGGACCAACCAGTCAGGAACAGAAATCGTGATTCAAGGAGTTTTTAACCGCAAGGGCACAGAGTGGAAGCAAAGGGGACTATCAAAGCTCACGTACCAAAACGGCAACTGGAGTAGCCCTAAAGCATTAAAGATAAAGGGATTCAAAAAGCTGAATGAGGGGCAGATGAATGCTGCTTTTCTTAGCGATAACGAGCAGGTACTGCTGCTCAGCTTTTCTTCGGTCATCCACAGCAAAAAGTCAGACCTGTACATTAGTCTGAAGAACAATGACAAATACACCCGTCCAAAAAAAATCAAAACCCTGAGTTCCCGGTACGACGAACAGGCGCCGTCACTGAGTGCCGACCACAAGACGATCTACTACTCCTCAAACCTGGGCGGCAACTACAACATCTACCGGGCCGAAAAGCTGGATGCCTCATGGAAAAAATGGTCAGAGCCCAGTCCGGTAAACAGCGGAGTGAATTCTTCCGCATGGGAGTCTTATTTCAGGATGATCATGGAAGATAAATCTGCCCTGTATGTTTCGACAGACAATACCTTCGGCCATGCCGATATTTTCAAAATCGACTTTGAAGAAACACTGGAAGAAGAGAAAATCCCGGAAGAAACGGAGGAACTACTAACGCTCACAGGAATAATAGCCGACGAAAACGGGATGAAGATTCCCTACTCGCACTTCACACTCTACTATGACAGTGTAGAAACTGACTACATCCTCCGCAGCCCGGATTCTGCCTATTTCGAGGTCAATATTCCCCACCGTGAAGCGTATCGCTTTACAGCCAATGTCTCCGGCTATCGGGTGGATACGGTGACGTTTAACGTCCAAAACAAAGGACTTAATCTCTACGACATACGGCTAACTGCCATAAAGACAGAACCAACACTACCCCAAACTGCTGCGCCAACGGCCAAAACAATTCGTCTGCAGGGTCGCATTTTGGAAAACAGCACCCAGCAGCCCTTACCGGTAGAAGTCGTGCCCCAAATCGAGCTTGAAAATGTAGCGGTAGATTCCTTGTATTACAGTGCCGTCAGCGGCAGCTACTTCATTAGCTTCACATCGTCGGGAGTTAACCCCATTCTGAAGGCGTCAGCAGCAGGCTACCGGGACTTTACTAAAGTGATCTATGCGGGCGACGCCAGCGAAGTTAACCAGGATATTCTCCTTCATCCAAAAACCACAGCGGTGACCGTGTATGGCAAAATTCTAAACACCAACACCAATAGTCCGCTTCAGAATATTCAAGAGCTGTCGCTAAAAGTAAACG
>CAYUJK010000062.1:5545-9788 GCA_964444895.1 uncultured Roseivirgaceae bacterium | reverse complement strand
GTAGAAATTGCCGGCCATACCGACAACGTAGGCAACGACGCCTCTAACCTCAAACTTTCTGAAGAGCGCGCCAAGTCAGTAGCCCGGTACATCATCCTCAGCGGCATTCCCCGCGAAAGGATAGAATTTAAGGGCTATGGCGATACGCAACCCATAGCTTCCAATGACACCGCCCAGGGCCGCGAGCAAAACCGCAGGGTAGAATTCAGAGTACTCAAAAACTAATCCTGCAAAATGGTGCTGTCGCGATTATCCATGTACGCCTGGTACTTGCTGCACCAGGTAGATGAACATTCGCTTCAGGGACCCTTTGCCTACGAATTCGCCACAAAAGTGATCAAAGGAAAAAGTGACGCCGACTTTTCGTCTCTTCGCAAGCTGCGGGAAGCCCTGCGAAATGACTGGCGGGAGATTTCTTACCAAACCTTCGGAATCACCTCCTCGCTGCCAAAAAAATCCAGGAGTAAGGTGTCCTCCATCGCCAGATATGGAATCAGCAGTCATAAAAAGTCGGCACTGCTGTACCGGATCATCCATCACTTTCAGTATAAGGATATTGTAGAATTAGGCGCCTCCCTGGGCATCAATGCCTGCTACATGGCCATGGCGGCGCCAGATGGGAAAGTATCCACAATAGAAGGCCATGAAGAAATTGCGACAATAGCGGCCAACACGTTTCAAATCGCGGGCCTACAAAACATAGATCTGGTTCGGGGTAATATTGATGAAGTCCTTCCCGCATTGCTTTCGGAAACCGGAGCGGTAGACTTTGCTTTTATCGACGCCAATCATCACTCAGAGGCATTGAATAGGTATTTCGAGCATTTCATCCCAAAAATGTCTCCAAATGGTGCATTGGCCATAGACGATATCCGCTGGAGCCGCGACATGTGGCAAGGCTGGAAATACCTTATTTCGCATGAAAAAGTAAGCCATTCGTTTGATCTGGGAGACATCGGCATTATGTTTTTCAAAGATACCCGGCCTGCCCGGCACACCGTATTGAATTATTAAGCCCCGCAAATACTTGATTTAATACGTGATAAGTCTAATTTTGTCAATCAAAAATTCTGAGACGAATATGGCCACACACAACTCCGGAAACGAAGACAACAAAAACACCAACAATGCATCGATAGGCAGCAAAGCTTCGAAAGGGCTTTTGATATTCATCATCATCGCTTTGCTGGTGGCATTGGGTGCTACCATTTTCTTCGTGTTTCTACAGGGAGAAAAGATTGAGAAAAAAGATACCGAATTGATGTCTACCTATGTACGCCTTGATTCGATAACAGATCAGCTACAAGGAAAAATCAATGAAATAGAGCAACTGGGAGGTGATATCACCGAGCTGACAAAAGCCCGGGAGGAACTGGAGGCTGAAAAAGAAAACCTGCTTAAAAACAAAGACTACTCAGACAAGCAGATGAAGGATTTGAGAAATCGCCTGGAAGGATACCGGGAGTTGCTGGTGATGAAAGACTCTGAAATACAACAGCTAAAAGAAATAAACCAGCAACTGGTAACGGAAAATGTAGACCTCAAAACCGAAAAAAACCAGCTCACGGAAACCCTGAAAGAAGTTGAAAAGAACACCGAAAAGCTTTCGGAAAAAGTAAAAGTAGCATCCCGGCTGGAGGTAGAAAACTTAGCTGTATACGCCGTGGCCTCAGGTGGCAAAGAGCGTGAAGGCGAGTTTCGATCGCGGCAGATAGACCAGCTAAAAGTAGAGTTCAATATTGCAAAAAATGACGTTGCCCCAATTGAAGGAAAGCAGATACTGATCAGAATTACAGATGAAAACGGCAATGTCATCTTTGACGTGGCTAAAGGATCAGGAACATTCATGCTGGATGGCCAGGAAACGTTCTACACGGCCAAGCAGGAAATTCTGTTCGATAATTCTGAGCAAAAGCTGACCTTCGTGTACAACAAAGGCTCTGAGTACGAGCGGGGCACTTATAGAATGGAAGTATTTACCGACGGATATTCGATGGGAAGCACCACCTTCAGGGTGAAATAATGCCGGTATTTTGATTTTGTGCAGTGGAAATTAGTTTCTACCGTGCCTTTGGCTGTAGCTGCCCCTGCAAGAGCAGGTTGTAGTCCTGGCAGCTCATATAGCCGTAATCATCTCCATACGGGCAAGTGTTGTATTCTTTACCAAAAAATCCCTCTTTAATGATCACACCCTTGCCTTTACATACCGGGCAAATGATCTTGCCCACGCGGTCACAGTCGATGATCTGCCTCACATTCAGGTCGTCGTCTATTTCGTAGAACTTCTCTTCATTTGATGCCTCTTCCGTGTAAGGCCCTTTGTCTACATATATTTTGTTTTCCTCTCTGTAGGCTTCTTCGGCCATTTCGAGGTACTCTTCACAACTCTCAAAGTGCCTGCCGTCAGTTCCCTTCAGTTCTATGTACTTATTAAGCCAGTTGATACTCTGTTTGTATTTTTGCATGTGAAAGGAATTCACTCCAAAATAATAGCAAATATCAGGGGGTAAAGTGGATGCGTGGTCAAGCACATAGCGAAACTCTTCATCGGCTTTTTTATAGCTACCTGCCAGCATATACTTATAGCCGGTTTCTATCCGCACGTTCACTTCGTCTTTATCCAGCTGCGAAAAAGCACTTTCTACACGCATTATCAGTACTCCGGCCACCAGCACGGGGTACATCAACCATTTAACTTCAAATTTTCGCATCATATATCATTCTCTGCACTATACTTCTCCCTAAGGTAATTTCATCGGTATACTCCAGCTCCCCACCTATGGGCACTCCCCGGGCGATAGTGGTGATCTTAACGCCCAGGGGTTTGAGCTTTTTCGCCACATAAAAGGCCGTTGTATCGCCCTCCATAGTGGGGCTCAGCGCTAATATAATTTCTTTTACCTGAGAATCAGGCGAATTAACCCTTTTTAACAATGAGTCTATATGAAGGTCAGAGGGCCCAATTCCTTCCAACGGTGAAATCACCCCACCCAATACATGAAAGTACCCATTGAACTGGGCGGTATTCTGGATAGCGATCACATCCGGGGTATCTTCCACTACACAGATGAGCGAAGGATCTTTCCGAAGAGACTCGCAGGTGCAATCTTCGCTATCAGAAATGATGTGGCATATCCGGCAATACCGGGTCTTGTTTCGCAGGTTTTGCAAGGCCTCGGCTAACCGCGTGGTCTCCTTTTCATCTTGCTTCAGCAAATGCAAAGCCAACCGCAGTGCCGTTTTCTTGCCGATACCCGGCAGCTTCGAAATCTCCTTAACCGCAGTCTCTATCAACTTTGACGGATATTCCATGTATGTAATTTTCTCCTCCTTAAAAAATCAACAATTTGGCAAAAATACTGCTTTTTGCACCAATAATTTTTATCATTGAGCAATTTAACGACAAGAACTCACACATTATGAAACGAAAAACCACACTTATTATCCTCATTGCTGTAGCCATCGTGACTTCTTACTTTTTTGTCAGCCATGTTTTACAGCAGCCAGCGTCGGATATAACCTCCAAACAAAGCATTTTGGCCGATATTGAAGATTCTATCGGTTTTCAATTGCCCTCTCCCAAAACGCTTTTCGGTGTTAACATAGACTCTTTCGAAGTGTACGAAGGCGAAGTAAAACGAAACGAAAACCTGGCAGCAATCCTTGCTAATTTCAACGTAACGGCAAAAAAAATAGCAGAAATCGGGCGTCTCCCAAAAACCATATTTGATGTCAGAAAAATACAAACTCGCAAACCTTTTGTGGTTATTCATGAAAAAGACACCCTAAAAACAGCCAAATATTTCATCTATCAGCCCAATCCCATCGACTACGTGATGATCGAGCTGGGAGACTCTGTAGTAGCCAACCAGGGAAAAAACCGGGTAGATACCATCGCCTCCACGCTTTCGGGCGTCATTGAGTATTCGCTCTACCAAACCATTGTAGATGCCGGGGCCTCTCCTCTTCTGGTGAACGATCTGGCCGATGTATATGCTTGGGTTATTGATTTCTTCGGTCTTCAAAAAGACGACGCCTTCAAGGTGATCTATGAAAAATATGAAGTGAACGGAGTACCCGCCGGCATTGGCAACATCAAAGCCGCCTGGTTCCGCCATGCCGGCTCTGAATACTTTGCTGTAGCCTACGACCAGGGCGAGGGCTCAGAGTTTTTTGACGAAGAGGGCAACAGCCTGCGCAAAACGTTCCTCAAGGCGCCGTTGAAATACAGCCGTATATCCTC
>CAYUJK010000062.1:0-5445 GCA_964444895.1 uncultured Roseivirgaceae bacterium | reverse complement strand
CAGCTCACAAAGAAATATGGGTGAGCAAGCTCAAGGCCATTCCCCTGGATGAAGTCAACATCGTGATGTAGAGGCTATATTTCTAAATAAAAATCACTATTTTGAATGCCGGAATACTTTTAGAACCGGAACAGTAGCTTATGAAGAAGATATTCGAATTTGGAATAGCCGCCCACTATCAAAATTTCAAAAATACGGCGATTATTGCTTCGAATAAGGTTTACCTGGCTTTGCTTGTTCCGGCCACCCTTGCCTTCATAGTTTCATTGTATTTTGTGTGGGATGCACTTCCCTACGCTGCCGTTTTCCTGGTAATCCCCGGTGTGAGTCTGTGGCTCAACTACGGAAAGGCGCCCGACTTTTCCCGAATTTTTTTTTCCATTTCGCTAACTCTGTTTGCCTCAGCCTTAAATGCCCTCCCCGTTTTGCCGGGAGAACCACTGATTAACCATTTTTCCCTGCTCCAAATTACGGCCCTGGTTATCCCCTGGCTGCTGTTTGACACCCGGGAAGGTGGCCTGCTTTCTGCCGCCACAATCGTCAGCGCCGTATTATTGCTATTTCAACCGGAAATAGCCCGGCAATTTACGATGGCAAAAGGCGCCGATGTGTTGAAGTCGAGCTACGTAGCTTATTTGTGTTATGGCATGGTTCTGCTACTCACTCCCTGGGCGTTGTTTCACCTGAAATTGGTAAAGAAAAGTTATGAAATCAAAACTGCGGAAACCAGGAAACAAATAGCCGAACGCAGCACCCAAATGGCCACCCGGCAGAAGGAACTCCAGGACAAGATCTCCGAAATCAACCAAACCCACAAAATAGAAGAACAGCGAAGCTGGGTAGCCCAGGGCATTTCGCAGATCATCGATCTGATGCGCTCTTCGCGGCAAGAAAACCTCTACGAGGAAGTGATCGAAGAAATTGTCAAATACATGAATGCCCCGGTGGGGTACCTGTACGTGGCAGAAGAAGACGACAGGGAGGAAAAAGTACTTAAGCTGGAAGGATGCTATGCGTACGACCGTCGTAAGACTCTAAAGGCATCGGTGCCCTTTGGCGACGGGGTATTAGGCCAAAGCTGCATCGACAAGGAGATACTGTACCTGGACGGAATACCTTCGCGGTTTCTGCACCTCACCTCCGGTCTGGGCGATGCGCCACCATCTTACCTGGCCGTGGTGCCGCTGATGGAAGAGACCAACGTAATGGGTGCCGTAGAGATCGCTTCGCACCACCCCTTCGAACCCCATGAAAAAGACTTGCTATCGCAAATCTCTTCATCAATAGGCTCCTTTATTTACACCAACACGGTGAATCAGAAAATAAAAGTACTAATAGAACAAAATCAGCAGCAAGCCGAAGAAATGAAAGCGCAGGAGGAAGAGATGCTGCAAAACCTGGAAGAACTGCACGCCACGCAGGAAGAAATGGCGAGAAAAGAAAAGGAATATGTAGAAACCATCGAAACACTGGAAAAACAACTGGAATCAAAATGAGGATAGGGAAATGAAACTACTCAATGCAGGAATTCACGACGATCTGCCGGAATACCAACACCGGTATGTGAAAAACGCCAATATTGCGGCAGTGGTTCTCGCTTTTACAGGAGCAATACTGGCTGTCGTGTGCTTCCTCCATACCCCAGAAAGCACACCATTTGCCCTGGCATTTCTGGCTCCGGCGGCGCTCACTATTCTGCTCAACTATTTCCATATCACCCTCCTCTCCAGGCTTACCGCATCTGTATTACCCTTTCTTGTCGTCGCCTTATTTATCGGTTTGATCAATGGATCGGAGCGGCATCTTTCCTCATACTCGCTGTTCACGCTCTTTGCTTTTTTCCTGTTGCCCTGGGCACTTTTTGACACGCGTGAGAAAATTCCACTTATCATTTCTACATCGCTGCTGGTCGTTCTATTTATGCTATTCCCCGTGATAGCAGGTGTTTTTCAGGGCGCCCATGCACCCGCTGTATTTCAGCAGCCAGCAGCCAACATCTCACAGTTTCTTGTTGGTCTGTTAGTGGTCTTGTGCATCTTGTTCGATATTCACCGGAAAAACAAAAGCGCCGAAAAAACCTATGAGCTTAGCCTGCAAGAATTGCAATCGAAAGAAGAAGAGCTGGAAAAGCAGGAGAAAAAACTACAAAATACCTTTGACGAAATCTCACTGGCGCACAAGGAAGACGACAAGCGAAGCTGGATATCAAAGGGAGTGAACCAGTTGAACAACGTGCTGCGAAATACTGCTGACAAAAACCTCTACCAAACGGTGATCACCACCATTGTGAAGTACCTGGGTGTGAGCCAGGGTGGGATATACGAAATCTCAGAAAACAACTACAGCGAAAAATGCCTTGCCCTGAAGGCCAGCTACGGCTACGACTGGAACAAGGCCGGAAAGACATCCGTTACGGTGGCTGAAGCCGGGTTGTTGGGCGATGCGTATCATGAAAAAGCACCTATCTACACCGTAGAAGTGCCGGAAGACTACACTTATGTGGAATCAGGCCTGGGAAAGACCAAACCGAAAGCCATCTTTACCGTGCCCCTGATTTACGAAAACAGTGTAGAGGGAATGCTGGAACTGGCTTCCCTCAAAGACCTCCAGGAACACGAACGGGAGCTGATCCTCCGAATTGCAGCGATACTGGCCCGTTTTATCGAATCCTACCAGGTGAACCAGCAATCTCAGGAGCTTCTGGAAAAAACCAATCAACAAACTGAGGAAATGCGCGCCCAGGAAGAAGAAATGCGCCAAAACATGGAAGAGCTACAAGCTACCCAGGAGGAGTTGAGCCGAAAAGAACAGGAGTACATTTCCCGCATTGAGGAGTTGGAATCCAGGTTAGGAAAATAGGAAAGCCGCCAAGTCAGCCGCCTTACTTTAGCCAGCCAGCTACAGGACAAGACCTCCTGAAAGCCCTCTAACCACTACTTATCTATTGCCCCCTACCCATCAGACCAAAATGGCGCTCAAGGAAAACTATTGCTTTTTTCTATAAATCGGAAACACCGGACTTATAACTCTCCTGGAGTTTCATCCTCCTGGGCCCTCGTGATTTTTGCCGCCTGTCCGTGTTGGTAGCGTTGAGCCGATGGAAGGTAATGCCCAAACAGACTTTCCATCAATAAGCCCCGAAAATACAAAAAACCTGCCTGCCAACACGTCATAATCATTGCTTTGCGCAACTCATATTCTAAAAAATACTTGATTATTGTAATAAATTTATTTTATTTTTATCTCGTCTTTGAATCCTAAAAATCTATTAAAACACCTGGTAAAATGCAACAATTATTCAACCTGGGGACAACTGCTGACCCCGAAACATACGATGCTGACAAAGTCCGTTTTTCCAATATCTACGCGCTCATTTTGACGTTGGCCGGAGCCGCCCTCACCATTTACTCGATAGTCTATGTGCCTTCTTTGGCGATTTACCCTTCAGGAATTCTGCTGTTTTCAGCCTCTGTCTGGCTATTAAACACCTCCGGACTGATCAGTTTTTCGCGGCTGATTCTTACAGTCATGGTTCCGCTGATGTTTTTTCTTTTTCACTCCTTTATGGTGCCCCCTAAAGAGTCCGTACTGCCCTCATTGTTAGTGTTACAATTTGCACTTACTTTCATTCCCTGGGTAGTGTTTGAGTGGAAAGAAAGCATGACACTCTTTTTCATTTTATTGGCATCTTCTATATTGTTGCTTTGCCAGTCTTATGGTATCAATTTTTTAGAGGCAGGTATTACCAAACAAGACTACAGCATGGCCTCGCTAAACACCATTAGCTACATCTCAGGCTATGCCATCGTCCTCTCGGGCGTGCTCATGTTGATGTACTACGGGCAAAAACATGAAGGAAAAATAGGTTCACTTCAAAAGGAAGTACATGAAACCCGCGAAATGATGGACAACCAGCAAAAAGAGTTGAAGCAAACATTAGAAGAAATCAATAAAGTAAGGGATGAAGAAGGTAGAAGAAACTGGGTGAATGAGGGCCTTGCAAGGCTGGACGAACTGCTGCGCGGCAAAAATGACGAAGAGATCTACTACTCCCTTGTTTCCTTTGTAGTGAAGCACATGAAAGCGAACCAGGGCGGACTGTTTACTGTTGAAGACGACGTAGAGGGCAATGCCTATCTGAAACTCGGCGGCTGCTATGCCTACGACCGGAAGAAGTTCATGGAAAAGCAACTGGATCTTGAGGAAGGGTTGTTAGGCCAGGCATACATGGAAAAAGACGTCATCTACCTGAAAGACATTCCTGACAACTACGTCAACATTACTTCGGGTCTGGGCCAGGCTAATCCTAAAAGCCTGCTGATCGCTCCCATGATCGTAGACGAGAAGGTAAACGGTCTTATTGAGATCGCGGCATTTCAAAACCTGGAACAACACGAAATCGAGTTCGCAAAAGAAGCTGCCAGGCACATAGCGTCGTACATAGAAGACTTTAAGTTCAACTTCAAAAATCAGCAACTGCTGGAAGAAACCAACATGCAGGCCGAGGAAATGCGGGCACAGGAAGAAGAAATGAAGCAAACCATGGAAGAAATGCAATCCATCCAGGAAGAGATGTACCGAAAGGAAAAGGAATACGTGAACAGAATAGCAGAGTTGGAAGAGTTACTTGCGAAAGACAAGGCTCGCGAGGCCGAAATCAAAAAGTATCAATGATCGCCGTGTAGATACTGGTCTTCCCGTTGTCTGTTCGGGTCCACACCGGCCTTATGTACCCAGCAAAAGCCGATATATTGACATAACTGCCATAATATGTGTTCTCATCAGGCACAAAAGGCGATTCACTGATCTTGACATTGGTGAATGATTCGCCGCCGTCAGTAGAATACGCCAGGTAAACGTCTGTCTTGGTGTCTTCATGGTTGCGCCTGTCATAAAATACAATATACAGGTGGCCATTTACCTGGTCAATGGCCATCCTGCTCATAAACTGGTGCCTTTCCGATCTATCGTCGTTTACCCGCTTTGGCGTTGACCAGGTTTCGCCGCCATCGCCCGATTTCACTATCCATACATCCGAATTTTCCTCCCCGTTTTTTTGGTCGTACCAACTCACGTAAATATCGCCGTGATGTTCGCCGTAGCTCAAATCACAAACCAGTGTTGGATAAGCCTTACAGCGACTCATACCCTCCACTTTCACATCACTTCCTCCGGGTTGGCGCGCTATTTCCTTGTCATTCTTCAGCCACATGATACCCCCATCTATCGACTTGTCGAAGTATATCTTTTCATTGTGCGCCCAGGCCACGTACACCTCACCACGGGGACCTACGGCAGGGTGCGCCCCCACCACGCTCATATCCATATCATGGCAGTCGCCGCCCTGTCTGTTAATCCGTATAGCCGGTTTCCATGATTTCCCCCGGTCATTAGAATAAGAAAACATGACATGGCTGGAATCTCGCGGGTCGCTGCTGTCGTAGC